>DASVWQ010000201.1:0-7097 GCA_036393135.1 Ktedonobacterales bacterium | reverse complement strand
TTTGCCATCGCCCGCATGACCACCGCCTCCATCGCCGCTGGCACATGCGGATTGTAGCGACGCAGCGGCGCAGGCTCCTTGTAGAGGTGCGCCTGCATGACATCGTGCGACGACGAGCCAGTGAAGGGCAAACGTCCGGTCAGCAGCAGATACAGCACCACGCCCAGCCCATAGATGTCGGAGCGCGAATCGCTTGTGCCGACCACCTGCTCAGGCGCCATGTACTCTGGCGTGCCGGCGTCGGGACGATTGCGCGGGGCGGCCAGCTTTTGGGTCGCATTGACGATCTTGGCCAGGCCGAAATCGGAGAGCATCAGCCGACCATCGGCGTGCATCAGCATGTTGGCGGGCTTCACGTCGCGGTGGACAACCTTGCGCTGGTGGGCGTATTCGAGCGCGTCGGCGATCTGCGAGCCGTAGGTCACGACCTCGCCTATCGGGAGCGGCGCTTTTGGCAACATGTCCTGGAGGCTGCCGCCACTGACGAAGGGCATGACGAGGTAGAGCGCCTCGGCGTCGCCGAAGTCGAAGAGCGGAACGATGTTGGGGTGGTCGAGCGCGGCGGCCACACGCGCCTCGCGCATGAAGCGTTCGCGGAAGCCGGGGCGCTCGGCGAGTTTTGGATCGAGCACCTTGACAGCTACTTCGCGTCCTAGCCGCACATCCCGCGCGAGATAGACTTGCGCCATCCCGCCCTCGCCCAGGCGCCGTCGCAACTCGTAGGCGCCTAGCCGCCACTCTCCCATGCCGTCAGGCCTTTCCTCATTACTAGCACGCCGCCATCCCTGACGTATCCATTGGTTGGGCGCGAGTCGTATAGTGGTCTATACTCGCCATTATACTCCGAATGCTGCGCCTCAGCCCCCTTGCCATTACCTATGGCGGCGGCTTCTGGCCCTCATCCCGCAACGAAGAACGCGCCTACCGCGACGATCAGATAGAAGACGCACAGTTGCATGCCCTCCAGCCAGGTGGATTCGCCATCGAGGCTGATGAGCGCGAAGAGTCCGGCGACCAGGCCAAAGATGACCAGCTCGAGCTGCGAGAAATCGAGGTCGAGCGGCGCGCCCACCAGCGGGCTGACCAGGATCAGCAGCGGCGCGATCAGCAGCGCGATCTGGATGGACGAGCCAGCCGTCACCGCCAGCGTCGCCTCCATATGGTCGGCCAGCGCCGAGCGCAGCGCGGTGGCGTATTCCGCCGCGCCGCCCACCAGCGGCAGCACGATCAGCCCGACGAAGAACGGACTCAGCCGCAGCTCGTGCGAAAGCGGCTCGATAGCCCCCGTCAGCAGCTCGCTGACCACCGCAACCAGCGCCGTCGCCACTACCAGCGAAACGATGTCGAAGGCGGGGCCGCGCGCCCGCAGCCTGCGCGTCCAGTTCACGAAGCCGCTGGCGGGCGCTGACTCCTCGCCGTGCGGCGCTGGGACGCGCGCCGGGCTGGCGGCCGTCTTCGCTGGCGTATCCTCCAACTCGCCGTCAGGGTAGGGGATGCGGCGCGTGGCGCGCAGACCGAAGACCGAGAAGGCCAGATAGGCGATGTAGCTGACGAGCAGCAGCGCGGCGACCACCAGGCTCATCTCGTGTAGCGCGAGGCCGTGGACCGTCTCGCCGCCTGTCGCCACGCTCGCGCCGATGGTGGCGAGCAGCGAGGGTGTCGCCAGCCCGGCCACCGCGACCGCCAGCATCAGGGCATATTGGCCTGCGTTGCGTGACTGGAAGCGTTGCAGGCCATAGCGCCAGCCGCCAGCTAGCATTGCCGAGCCGAGCGTGAAGAGGGCGTTGGCGATGATGGCGCCCGCGATGGATGCGCGCACCACATCAGGCAGCCCCGCCGCCAGCGCCGCGACGCCGATGATGAACTCCGCCGCGTTGCCAAACGTCGCGTTGAGCAAGCCGCCGACCAACGGGCCAACCCGCTCGGCCAGCGACTCGGTGGCGTCGCCGATCAGCCCCGCCAGGGGAATGATCCCCAGCGCGGCGAGAATAAACGTCACGAGTGGCGGCGCATGCAGCAAATCGCTGACCACCGCGCCAGGCACGGCGATGAGCAGGAGGTAGAGCCAGACAGGCATCGGGAGTCCTCGCTGAGCAGATATGGGCCTGCCAAACAGCGAGCAGGCCCACACGCGAACGACAGCTAGTATACCCGATACCCGCGCCCTACTCGCGCGCTAATGCGCGGCGGCGATCAGCGCGAGCGACCTCGCCTCGCGCCCGCCATCCTCCTCGGACTGGCTGCGCAGGCGGATGGCGTCGCTGCGGCTAATCGCGCCGATCACCTGGCGCTTGCCGTCGTCGCTGACGACAGGCAGCATGCCGTAATCGCCCGCCGCCAGCCGCTCCAGCGCAACGCCGATTGGCTCATTGGGCAGGGCAACCCGCACGTCAGTCTTGGCAAAGTCGCTGACGGGCTGGGTCAGCCGGGCTGGATCCTCGGCGGCGTCGAGCAGTTCGCCGCGCGTGACGATGCCGACCAGCGAGCCAGCCTCGTTCACCACCGGGAAGGTCCACTGGTGGCGCGGGACGAGCGCGACCGCCTCGCCAGCCGTCTCGCTCGCCAGGTTTTGGCCATCCTGCTCGTTGGCATGCTCCGCGACATAGCCCGGATCGATTTCATGCGCGGCGTCGTGGGTGGCCACACCCAGGCGGGTCAACGAGGGCGCGCCCGCCAGCATCCGCAGCGCATCGGCCAGCGGCAGGCTGGCGAGCAGCGCGGCTACTGACGGTCGCATGATCTCGCGCACTGGCTGGCCAGCCAGATGGTCGGCTTCCAGGTCTTGCGAGATGCGCACGCCGCGCCGCGAGAGGCGTTCCGTCATCACCGACTCGCGCATCAGGGCGCGGGCCGTGACTTCGGCGACCATGCAGCCGATCATCAGCGGGACGATGGCCTGCGACTGACCGGTCAGCTCATAGGCGAAGAGGAACGAGGTCAGCGGAGCGCGGGCGGCGGCGCTGAAGAGGCCGCTCATCGCCACGATGCCGCACATCGCCGGGCTGAGCGTCAGGCCGGGGATGAGGGCGCCGAGCGCGCGACCATAGCCCACGCCGATGCCCGCGCCGATCAGCAGCATCGGGGCGAGCAGGCCGCCCGACGTGCCAGCGCCCAGGGAGAAGACCAGCGCGACCGCCTTGCCTATCGCGAGGATGGCGACGGTGGGGTTGTTATACTTGCCGTCGAGCACGTTGGTGATGACGGTGTAGCCCATGCCCAGCACGCGCGGCTCGATCATCGCCACCAGACCCAGCACAGCGGCGCCCATCGCGGGCTTGAAGATCAGGCTGACATGCAGGTTGTCGAAGAATTCCTCGATCTGGTAGAGCGCCTTGCTGATGAGGACTGCGCAGACACCGACGATGACGCCAAGCGGGGCGAGCCAGCCGAGGTTGGCCGGAGAGCCGAGCGTGACCGGGACCGAGACGTGGAACATCACATGGGAGCCGAGCAGGAAGGTGCGGCAAGCGGCGGCGGTGGCGCTGGCAATCACAACCGGCACCAGCGAGCGGGCGCGGAACTCGAAGAGCAGCAACTCCAGCGCGATGGCGACGGCGGCCAGTGGCGTGTTGAAAATGCCAACCATGCCAGCGGCGGCGCCGCACGCCAGCAGGATACGCCGCTCCTTCGCCGAGAGATGCAGCGCCTGGCCAATCAGCGAGCCGATGGCGCCACCTGTCTGGATGATTGGCCCCTCAGCGCCGAACGGGCCGCCAGAGCCAACCGCGATGGCGGCGGAGATGGGCTTGAAGATGGCGACTCGCCCGCTGATCTTGCTGCCCTGCGTCACCACCGCTTCCATCGCTTCGGGGATGCCGTGGCCACGGATACGGTCGGAGCCGTAGCGGGCCATCACGCCGACGATGAGCGCGCCAACAACGGGAATCACGAAGAACAGGAAGCTGTGGCCGCCGGTCGGTGGGTAGATGGGCGTCTTCAGCGTGAACTCGCCATAGAAGGCCAGCCCCGTGATGATCATGATGAGGTGGTAAAGGAGCCAGGCGGTTACCGCGCCGATGACGCCCATGGGAACCGCCGCCAGCGAGAAGATGATGATCTGGCGGACGTCTCTTTGCCGCACTGGGTCTCCGCGAACACCGATGAGGTTGCCCGCGATCCCCTCCCTGACACCGAGTGATTCTTGCGCCATACCGCTCCCTTCCGAGGATCTGATACCGTTAATTTGTCCGTCGCTCAGTATATCGTATTAGGATGTGGGTTGGCGAGCGCCCTAGGGTATTGCGCGTAATTCGCCTTCGCGCCACGCACAGCGCGTGTTCAAGCGCTGGTGGTCGGCGCTGATGGTTGGCGCCGCGCTGTTCACCCGCCGCGAGAGCAATCGCCAGGCGTGTGGCGCAGCCCGCCCGCTGGCCCATGCGCCGCCAGTCTCGCCGCCGCCTGATTCAGCCTGCGCGCATGGTATAATGCGTCGCAATAACTGGGCGGCGCTGGGGTCGCTGGCGACGCGACTTCCTGGCGAGGCCAGCGGTGATTCGGAGGGTGAGCGGCATGGCGACTGAGAGTAAATACGCGCCGGAGCGCGCGGGCGATTGGGGCGCGCCAGCGGGAGCCTACCAGACGGACACGCTGGCGATGCCCGATGGCGTCCAGCTCTTCTACCGCGCCTGGGACGCGCCGCCGACCGCGCCCACGCTCGTCCTGCTGCACGGCCTCGGCGCACACTCCGGCTGGTTCATCGACATGGGCAATGCGCTGGCGGCGCGCGGGCTGGCCGTTTACGCGATGGACCATCGCGGGTTCGGGCGCTCGGAAGGCGCACGTGGCCATGCCCGTGATGGCTCGGTCTATCCGCGCGACATCGGCGTCTTCCTGCGCGCCGTTCGCGGGTGGCGTCCCGCGAGCGCAATCGCCATCCTGGGCCACAGCATGGGCGGCATCTTCGCGCTGAACGTCGCCGCCGACGACTCCGCCCGCGCCCAGCCAACGCTGGCGGGCATCATTCTGATGAACCCGTGGATCGATGACCAGTCGAAAGTCTCGCCCGCAGTTGTGGCGCGGCTGCTGGCGATGGGCATGGCGGGTTCGGCGCGGCCCTTCGCCCTGGCGGGCGGCACGCCGACCATGACCACCAATCCCGAAGCCATCGCCATGCTCGACCACGACCCGCACTGGGTGCGCGCCGAGACCGCCACGTTCCTCTACCAGATCACGCGGATGCGCCTGAACGCGGTGAAGCGCGCCCGGCAGGTGCGGCTCCCGGCGCTCGTGATACAGTGTGATGGGGATAAGGCGGTCGTCGCGGCGGCGTCGCGGCGCATGTATGACGCGCTGGCCAGCGCGGACAAGACGTGGCAGACTTACGCCAATTTCGCCCACGACGTTGAATTCGAGCCAGTGCGCGCCATCCTCGACGACGACATCGCCCGATGGATTACCGCGCATGGCGGCCACACCGCCTGAACGGGACGCTTCCCCGCGCGCGTGGCTGGGCGCGTCTGGCCAGAATGCGGATAGAGAAATTCGGACTTCATGCTAGAGACGATCACCGCCCTCGCGGAGCATTTTCGCGCCCAGCGCTACGACCTGTACATGGTCGGCGGTTGTGTGCGCGACCTGCTGATGCGACGCGACGGCTCCAAGGATATTGACCTGACGACCAACGCCCGCCCCGATGCGATCAAGCGGCTGGCGGCGTTGACCGCGCCGACGGATGTGCTCACGGTGGGCGAGACGTTCGGCACCATCGCGCTGCGCTACAAGCGCCCCGCAGCCGAGACGCCAGAAGCGCCCGACCAGCGGCCTCGCGAGCCGGAGTTCTCCTCGCTGCTCGGCAATCATCCCCCCGACATGGATGTGGTCGAGATCACGACCTATCGCAGCGATGTCTACCATCCTGACTCACGCAAGCCAGAGGTGCGCTTCGGCGATTCGCTGGAGGGCGACCTGCTGCGCCGCGACTTCACCATCAACGCGATGGCGCGCGACCCGCTGACGGGCGAGATCATCGACCCCTGGGGCGGACGCGAGGACCTGGAGCGCAAGCTCATTCGCGCGGTGGGCGACGACCCACAGCGCCGCTTCGACGAAGACCCCCTGCGGATGTTGCGGGCAGTGCGGTTCGCGGCCCAGTTTGGCTTCGAGATCGAGCGGGCGACGGCGGAGGCGGTCCAGCGGCAGGCGGCGACGCTTACGAAGATCAGCAACGAGCGCATCCGCGATGAGCTGACCAAGGCGCTGACCAGCCCGCGCCCCGATCTGGCGCTGCGGCTGCTGGTCAACCTCGGCCTGGCGCCCTACACGCTGCCCGAGGTCCTGGAGTTGCGCGGGGTGAGCCAGGCGCCCGCGCACTCGAAGGATGTCTATGAGCATGTGCTGCGGGTGGTGGCGGGAACGGCGCCGCGCCCCGGCCTGCGCTGGGCGGCGCTGCTCCACGACATCGCCAAGCCGCGCACCTACAGCGTGGAGAATGGCAAGGTCCACTTCTACAGCCACGAAGATGTCGGCGCGGTGATGGCGCGCGACATCTTGCGGCGGCTGCGCTTCGACCGCCCCTTCATCGAATTCGTCTCGCGGCTGGTGAAGATGCACATGCGGGCGAACTCCTATCTGCCTGACTGGACCGATGGCGCGGTGCGGCGGCTGATGTTCGAGGCAGGCGAGGCGCTGCCCGACCTGCTGGACCTCTCGCGCGCCGACATCACCAGCTATCGTCCCGAGAAGGTGGCGCGAGCCGTCGCGCGGGTCAACGAGATGGAGGCGCGCTGCGACTGGCTGCGGCAGGAGGCCGAGCGTGTCCCGATCAAGAGTCCGCTGGATGGCAACGACCTGATGGCGCTCTTTACCCGCGAGCCGGGGCCGTGGCTGCGCGTCGTAAAGGAACGACTGCTGGGGCTGGTGATCGATGGCGAGTTGGCCCCCGACGACCGCGAACGCGCCGAGGTGATCGCGCGCGAGGCGCTGGCTGAGCTGGACGCCGCCACGCCTGCCGAGGCCGCGCCGCGCCGCCGGGGTCGCCGCGCCGCGCCGCCCGCTCCTGCGGCGGATGGGGTGTCCGCCGAGTCGGAGGCGCCGCCAGCGGAGGACGGGGCGAGGCCATCGGCCAAACGAGAGGCGCGGGCCGCCTCGCGGCGCAAGTC
>DASVWQ010000200.1:0-8595 GCA_036393135.1 Ktedonobacterales bacterium | reverse complement strand
CGAATCGCGGTCGTGACGCCGTTGGCGTCCAGCTCGCGACGGTATGGCTCATCGGTGTGGCCATAGAAATGGTAGACCGGGCGATAGGTATCGAGCGCCTGGCGAATCTCGACCATTCCCAGGCTGCGGCGGTTCAGGTTGGTTGGCGGCGTGTCGTGAGTCAGGAGGATGTCCACCTTCGCCTGGCTGAGCGCGGCCAGGCGCGCCAGCTCGCGCGGCGTGGCATAGCGCGCGGCGTCGGGATTGCGTGCGCCCGGCGGCGCCGCGATGCGCCCGATTCCCAGCACGGTCGCGCTCTCGCCCGCATTATCGGAGATGGCGTACGGCATACCCGTCCGCAGGCAGTAGATGCGCTGGTACGGGTCGATGGCGAACGTTGGGCCGCGCGCCTCGCGCTCCAGTTCATCGAGCCAGGCGTGGTCCTCGTGGTTGCCACGCACGAAGATCATCGGGCAGTCTGTCTCGCTGAGGATGCGCTCCACGTCCGCGCGCGGCTCGGTGAAGTCGCGCCGAAAGCCCAGCTCATCGGGATCGCGCGCAGCGTGGCGGAGGGTCGCGCGGTCTGCCCGCGCCAGATCGGGGAACGCCGCCAGATCGCCCGCCTGAAGGATGGCCGTGAGTCGTTCCCCTGTCTCACGTTGCCACTGGGCGCAGAGCATGAACGCCAGCAAGGCCCGTCCATGCAGATCAGAAAAGATCGCTATATTCACGCCGCGCATCATATCACATGGCAGGTTGCCTTGTTGCGCGGAGGATCGCCTATATTAGCGGGTGTGCGCGTCCAGCCAGGCCAACACCTCATCGGCATGGCCCTCCGGCTTCACCTGCTCCCAGACCTGGCCGATGGTTCCGTCTGGCAGTATGAGGAAGCTCGTCCGCGCCATTGACATGTATCGCTTGCCGTACATGCTCTTCTCGACCCACACGCCGTAGCGCTGGGCCACCACGCCGCCGAGGTCGGCAAGCAGCGGGAAGGGCAAGCTGTACTTCGCCGCGAATTTCTGGTGCGATTTCACATCGTCGCGGCTCACCCCCAGCACGACGACCCCGCGCCGCTGCAATTCGCCCCAGGCGTCGCGGAAGGCGCAGGCCTCCGTCGTGCAGCCAGGTGTGTCATCCTTGGGATAGAAATAGAGCAGCACGGTCTTGCCGCGCAGATCCGCGAGATGGACCTGCGAGCCATCGCCCGCTGGCAACGTGAAATCAGGCGCCTCGCCGCCCACTGGCGGGATAGTCATCTCGATCTCTGGCATAACCGCTCTACCTCCCCGATACAGACGCCAACTGATAGATGCGGCGCCACATCATCATACGGTAACGCCCCCGCTCCAGCCGCAGCCAGAGCGAGGGCGCCGCATGCCAGCGCGCATCAGGCGGACGCTAGTGGACCAGCGCGCCGAAGAGACTGTTCGCGCCGATGCCTACCTGCGCCATCAGCGGGCCGAAGACAATCGTCAGCGCGATCACGCCCGCGACAGCCACGGCCATCGTCAGACCCACCGAAACCGGCGTCTGCACGTAGTCGCGCTTCTCAGGCTCGACCACATACATCCGCCAGACTACATTAGCGTAGTAGCCAATGGAGACGGCGCTCATCAGCAGGCCGATGATGACCAGGATGGTCATGCCCGATCCCTGGCCCCAGGCCACCCAGAAGATGACCAGCTTGCTCAGGAAGCCTGCCATCGGCGGGATGCCCGCCAGCGCCAGGAAACAGACCGCCATCCCCGCCGCGATCCACGGCGAGCGTCGCCCGAAGCCGTCGAAGTCGCGGATGTTCTCGCGTCCGGTCGCGTCGCCCAGCGCGATGATGCCCGTAAACGCGCCGATGTTCGTCACGATGTAGACGAACAGGAAGACCAGCATCGCCTGGTCGCCCGCCGTCGTGTTGTGGATGATGAGCGACGCGAAGCCGACCAGCAGATAGCCCGCCTGGCCAATGCTGCTATACGCCATCATCCGCTTGATGTTCGTCTGGAGCAGCGCGCCCACATTGCCGACGATCATCGTCAGCGCCGCGACCACCGCCACCATCACCCAGAGATAGCTGCTGTTCAACGCGACCAGCCCGCCAAAGACGAAGATCCGCAGCAACGCCGCGAAGCCCGCCGCCTTCGAGCCGACCGAGAAGAAGAGCGTCGATGGCGTCGGCGCGCCCTCGTAGATGTCGGGCGCCCACATGTGGAACGGCACCGCTGACACCTTGAAGCCGAAGCCCGCGAAGATGAAGACTTCGCCGACGATGAGCAGCAGGTTGCCGGTGTGCAGCACGCTGGTCGTCGCCTTCGCGATCTCCACCAGGTCGGTCGTGCCAGTCGCGCCGTAGAGCAGTGTCATGCCATAGAGCAGGATCGCCGAGGACATCGCGCCGAGCAGCACATACTTGACCGCCGCCTCCGCCGAACGTGTGTCGCTGCGCGAGAGGCCCGCCAGGATGTAGAGCGGAATGCTGGTCAACTCAAACGAGATGTAGATCGTAATCAGCTCGCCTGAGCTGCCTATCAGCATCATGCCCGCCAGCGACATCAGGATGATGCTGTAATACTCTCCTGGCGTCGCTCGCAGATACTTCTCGACGAACTGGTACGAGACGAGAATCACTGTGAAGCCGATCAGCAGGAAGAGCAGCTTGAAGAAGATCGCATAGGTATCCACCACCAGCATGCCGTAGAACGCCGTGGTGGGACGCGACCCGAAGGTATTGAACGCCAGGCTGAACGTCAGCGCCAGCGGGATAATCAGCCCGATGAACGCCGTCGCCCACGTGACCGCCTTGCGCCGTGTCACGAGGTCCAACCCCAGCACCAGGAAGCTCAGCAAGACAACGCTCAGCTCAGGTGAGAGGAGCCAGATTTGCGGTAGCCCTATCGTAGATGTCACGGTACGCTCCCAGGTCTCTCAACGCTAGTGAGCCACTATCGCGCTCATGCCGTGCAACATCTGCTGCATGCTCGGCGTCAACAGGTTCACGATTGGTAGCGGGTAGATGCCGACGAACAGGATCACCAGCGTCAGCGCGATCAGCGGCGTCGCTTCCAGCCAGGTAGCGTCGGTCAGCCAGTCCCACTTCATGTTCAGCGGCCCGTAGAACGAGCGCCGCAGCATCCAGAGCAGATAGCCTGCCGTCAGCACCACGCCAAACGCCGCGCAGATGGTCGGGATCGGCAGCGTGGCGAAGGAGCCAGTGAAGACCAGATACTCCGACACGAATCCGCTCAGGCCAGGCAAGCCCAGCGAAGCGAAACACGCGATGGAGTAGAGCAGCATCAGCAGCGGCATGCGCTTGCCGATGCCGCCAAAGATGTCAATCTCGCGTGTGTGGGCCTTGTCATAGAGCACGCCAACCGAGAAGAAGAGCATGCCCGTGATCGTGCCGTGGGTGAACATCTGGAGCGCCGCGCCCGTCAGCGCCGCCTGCCGGAAGGCGACATCCGAGGCGCCGACCGCCGCAGCCGCCGCGACTCCCAGCAGCACATAGCCCATGTGGCTGACACTGGAGTACGCGATCATCCGCTTCATGTCCTTCTGGACCATCGAAGCGCCCGCGCCCCACAGCACATTGATCGCCGCCAGCACACCCAGGATCGGCGCGAACTCCACCGCCCCATGTGGCGCGAAGCCCAGGCAGATACGGATCAACCCGTAGGCGCCCATCTTTAGCAGCACGCCCGCCAGCAGCACGCTCACCGCCGTCGGGGCCTCGGTGTGCGCGTCTGGCAGCCAGGTATGCACCGGCCACATCGGAATCTTCACCGCGAAGCCGACGAAGAGCAGCAGGAAGACCACCAGCGCCAGCGAGACGGTCGTGCCGAAGAACGGCAGCGAGCCTGTCAGCCCCGGCGCGGTCTGCGCGAAGTGCTGGAACGAGGCGTTATTCCCACCTGTCTCGAAGTAGATCAGGAAGATGCCCGCCAGCGTGAAGGCCGAGCCAACCAGCGTGTAGATCAGGAACTTCCACGCCGCGTACTCGCGCCGCTGGCCGCCCCAGATGCCGATTAGCAGGAACATCGGGACCAACTCGATCTCCCAGAACAGGATGAACAGGAAGAGATCGAACGAGGCGAAGACGCCCATAACGCCCGTTTCCAGGACCAACAACATTGCGAAGTACAACTTCGGGCGGTTGCTGATCTTCCACGAGCCGATGACCGCCAGCAGCGAGAGCAGGCCGTTCAGGATCAGCATGGTGATGCTGAGGCCGTCGGCGCCGAGCGCGTAGTCCACCTTAAAGTGGAAGGAGCCGAGTGAGACGTCGATCCACTTGAGATTGATGTACCATTGAGGGTCCATCACGGTGCCGAAGTTCGGCGCGCCCGACCCTAGCAGCCCGAAATAGAGCCAGAGGGTCAGCAGGAATACCGCCCCCGTGAAGACCGCCGCGATCCAGCGCGCCGCCCGCTCAGGCGCGAGCAGCGCGAGGATTCCGGCGACCAGCGGCAGGAAGACAATCGCAGTGAGCAGCATAGCCCTTTTCCTATCCTCCCCCGCCTATCGCACGAATGCGCCGGTGGCGATAAAGACCACCAGCGCGATAATCAGCGCGCCACCGAAGATGGCCGCGGCGTAATTCTGCAGGGCGCCTGTCTCGGTGCGCCGGGTCGCATCGCCCAGCCGCTGCACTGAGCGCGCCGAGCCGTTCACGATGCCGTCAATCACGTACAGGTCGAAGAGCACGGCGCCCTGTGAGAGCGCCAGTATGATGTACTTGATGAGGAACCCGTACAGTTCGTCCAGGTAGAACTTGTTGACGAGCACGACATGCGCCGCGCGGCCTACAGGGTTGCTCGTGAACACCCGCGCCGGAATGATCTCCGCGCCGTAGACCAGCCAGGCCAGGCCAATGCCCGCCAGCGCCACCGCGACGCCAGCATAGGTCAGCGTATCGAGCGCCGGACCGTTGTAGGGCTGGTTCGTCGAGGCGGTCATGAAGTTCGCGAAACCGCTATTGATGCTCCAGTAGCCCGCAAGCACTGAAGGGATCGCCAGCAATATCAGCGGCAGCGTCATCACCCACGGCGACTCATGCGGATGCGCGTCGCCGCGATACTGGCGTTCACCGCCCCAGAATCCGCCGAACGCGCCACCCTTGCCGCCAAAGGTCATGAAGAACAGGCGGAACATGTAGAACGCGGTCAGCCCAGCCGTGAACAGTGTCAGCCCGTAGAACCAGTAGTTCCCGCCGTGATCGGCGCCATAGGTGAAGGCCTCGCCGATGATGGCGTCTTTGCTGAAGAAGCCGGCGAAGAGTGGGAAGCCGGATATCGAGAGCGTCGCCGCCAGGAACGTGATGGCCGTGATCGGCATGTACTTCGCCAGCCCGCCCATCCGCCGCATGTCCTGATTGCCCGCGACCGCGTGGATCACGCTGCCGGAACCGAGGAAAAGCAGCGCCTTGAAGAAGGCGTGCGTGAAGAGGTGGAAGATGCCCGTCGCGTCAGTCGGCGCCACCGCCAGACCAACGAACATGTAGCCAAGCTGGCTGATGGTCGAGTAGGCCAGCACCTTCTTGATGTCGTTCTGCGCCAGCGCGATCACCGCCGCGAAAAGCGCCGTGAACGCGCCGACCCAGCCTACCACTTCCAACGACTGCGGGCCAGCCACCTGCGCATAGAGCGGGAAGAAGCGCGCCACCAGATAGACGCCCGCAGCCACCATGGTCGCCGCGTGGATCAGCGCGCTCACCGGCGTCGGGCCGGCCATAGCGTCCGGCAGCCAGACGTGCAGCGGGAACTGCGCCGACTTACCCACCGCGCCGCAGAAGATCAGGATCATCGCCAGCGTGACGGTGAACTGGTCCACATGCTGATACGTTGAGGGCGTGTTCAGGGTGGTGAACGTGAAGGTCCCCGTCGTGACGAAGAGGATCAGGATGCCGATCAGCATGCCAAAGTCGCCCAGGCGCGTCGTCACGAAGGCCTTCAGCGCGGCGGATGGCGGATACGGCAGATCAGACCCCGGCGGGGGCGGCGCCACATCGAACCAGAAACCGATCAGCAGGTAGGACGAGAGACCCACCAGCTCCCAGCCGATGTAGAGCACCAGGACATTCGCGCCCAGCACCAGGATCAGCATGGAGACGGTGAAGAGCGCCAACTCCAGGAAGAAGCGCGAGTACCCCGGATCGCCCGCCAGATAGCCTATCGAGTAGAGGTGGACGAGCATTGAGACGCCAGTGACCACCACCAGCATCACCGCCGTCAGCGGATCTACGCGGAAGTCGATCACGTAGTGCAGCGGCCCGAAGTTGAACCAGTCCCACAGGTGCGCGGTATAGCCTGTGCGCTGCAAGGAAGGCGAGCCGAGGAACTGGAAGAGGATAGCGATGGCGAGAGCGAAAGCGCCGACCATCGCAATGACGGCGATCACGCTGCCGATCATGCCCCAGGTCGTCGTGACGCCGTGGCCGTGACCACCGCCATGCGCGTCGTGCGCGTCGTGCGCGTCCTCGTGCGCCGCGTGGGCGTCATGCCCCGTCGCGCCGCCGTGGTCGTCGTGGCCGCCTCTGGGTGAGGGACCGGGCCGCAAGCCCGCGCGACGCTGCGCCGCTACGTCGAGGGGCCGTGTCACTAAGAGGATGATGACCATCGCCACCAGCGGCAGCAGCGGGATCACCGGGACGAACTCTACGGGACTCATCAAAGTCGCTCCGTTACTCTGCGTCAGCGCCTGCGCGCCGGAGTTACCAGCGCATCAGGTTGATCTGGCCGACGTCAATCGTAGACCGGCGTCTGTAGATGGCGATGATCATGGCCAGGGCGACCGCAGCCTCCGCCGCCGCCACCGTGATGATGAAGATAGCGAATATCTGCCCCGTCAACCGCTCGCCATGCCCCGCGCCCGCAAAGGACTGGAAGGCCGAGGCGTAGGCCACCAGCGTAATGTTGACGGCGTTGAGCATGATCTCAATGCTCATCAGGATCGCGACCGCGTTACGCTTGCTGAGCGCGCCGAAGAGGCCGATGCAGAAGACCAGCGCGCCCAGTACGAGGAAGGAGTTCAGCGTCACCATGCGAGTATCCTCTCCGGTTGGCTAGTCTTCACGGCCAATCACAATCGCCCCGATGATCGCGACCAGCAGGACGACCGAGGCGATCTCGAAGGGCAGCACGTAGCTGTAGCTGAAGGGGCTGTAGAGCAGTTGGCCGATGCGCGTCACCGAGCCGCCGCCATTGATGCCGTTTACCATGTTGGCGGAGGCGCCAGGCTCGGCGAGAGCCATCTGACTCGCGCCAACGGTGAAGATGAGGCCAGCGGCCAGCGCAACGGCGATGATCGCCGCAAGCCATGTCTGGCCGGAGAAGGGGCTTGATGAGCGCGACATGGCGTTCTGGGTGAGCATGATAGCGAAGAGCACCAGCACCGTCACCGCGCCAGCGTAGATCAGTATCTGCACAATGGCTATGAATTCGGCGTTGAGCAGGACATACACGCCAGCCGCCGCGCCAAAACT
Organism: Ktedonobacterales bacterium; assembly: GCA_036393135.1. Taxonomy (GTDB): domain Bacteria; phylum Chloroflexota; class Ktedonobacteria; order Ktedonobacterales; family JADMIN01; genus JAKAIY01. Next base: position 1,145 of record DASVWQ010000200.1, on the reverse strand, counting down.
CACCGCGAGAAAGAGCGCCGCATGCACGATATTACGCAACATGACGACTGCGAGCGATGAGCCTACCAGCGCCACCGCGATCACGTAGAACGCCACAGTAGCGATATTGAGGGGCATCTCGAACTATCCTCCACCAGCGGGAATCGCTTAAGTGGCGGCTCTCCTCTGTCTCCGCGCGGCGCGCCGGATGTGGCGTCGTCACGTAGTGAACCAGGTCAGAGCGCCATCTGTGATTGTAACACTGGCGTCAATCGGGACGCACACAGCCACGACCCTGCGCGCCGCGCCCGGCGCCACGCCAGCCAGCGCGTGGGCGGGCGCTCCAGGCCGCGCTGTTTCATCCATTGGCGCGCATGTCTCGCGGGCTTCTTATTCTCTACAACGGGCGGCTCACGCGCTTCGCCACCCCCTTCACGCCCGTTCGCGCGCGACCCGGTTGCGCGCCTACTCCTATACGGCTGGCGTGGCGCGGCAGGCCCGTGCTACACTGGGCGCAGCCCCGCGCGCCGTGGGGCGACGTCTGCGGAGCAAGGAGTCGAAGACGATGCCAGCGGGGGTGTTCGGGCATTTGTGGCGCGCCCTGCGTCGCGCGCTCGCCAAGGTTCTGGCCTCGACGGGGATCGCGGCCATCGCGACCGTGCTGACGGTGGAAGTCATAGCCTATTTCGCTGCGGGAGCCAATGCGCTGCTCACGCCCACCACCCACCTGGCTGCCCTCGCCCTCGCGCTGGCCATCGGGTATGCCGTCGGCTTCCTCACGCTGATCTTTGAGACCATCGCCCTGCTGGCGGAGGGCGCTCGCGATGTCGAGCGCGCAGGCGTCTCAGGCGTGGAGAAGCTGGAGAGGATCAAGCAGCCGTCGTGAGTGACCTATCGTCAACCGATGCGCTCGTTGGCCGCTCGCTGGGCGCCTGCCGGATCGAACGGCGCCTCGGCGCGGGCGGCATGAGCGCCGTCTACCTGGCCCAGCAGGAGCGACCGCGCCGCCAGGTCGCCGTGAAGGTGCTGCGCCCGCAAGCCCTGGCCGACGCCCGCCAGTGGCCGCTCTTCCTGGCGCGTTTCCGCCGTGAGGCCGACGCCACCGCCGCGCTCGACCACGCCAACATCGTGCCGATCTACGAATTTGGCGAGCAGGACGACCTGGC
>DASVWQ010000199.1:0-5360 GCA_036393135.1 Ktedonobacterales bacterium | reverse complement strand
TGGCGCGCGTGGCCTCAACTGACTTTACGCTTGCCGGGGCGCGCCACGAGCGCGTTAGCGGCGAGGAAAGGACGAGCTGGCAACTCGTCCTTTTTCTTTGCTCCGTGGCAGCCCCCGCGCCGGGCGCATGGTATGATGGCGAAAGGCAAGCGAGAGAGCACAGCGGGAGGCGGGCAGATACGATGACAGACGAGCGACCCAGCGTAACGCAGCGGATCGTGGCGATTGGCGGCTGCTCCGTGACGCCCGGCTCGCCCGATCTGCCGCTCTTCCGCCATCTCATCAGCCTGACGGGCAAGCCGCGTCCGACCGTTTGCTTCATCCCCACGGCCAGCGGCGAGAGCCGCGACTACATCATCGGCTTCTATCAGGTGTTTGGCGCGCTGGGCTGCGATGTCCGTCATCTGACGTTCTTCGACCCGCCGACCGCTGATCTGCGCGGCTACCTGCTGGCCTGCGACCTGATCTTCGTCGGCGGAGGCAACACCAGGAGCATGCTGGCGCTCTGGCGCGAGTGGGATGTGGATGTCATCCTGCGCGCGGCGTGGGAGCGCGGCGTCGTCCTGGCTGGGGTCAGCGCAGGGGCCATCTGCTGGTTTGCGGAGGGCATCACGGATAGCGTCCCCGGCCCGCTGACCCTGATGCGCTGCCTCGGCTTTCTCCCCGGAAGCGCCTGCCCGCACTACGATGGCGAGCCGGAGCGCCGCCCCACCTATCGCCGGATGCTCACCGAGGGCGTCATCCAGCCGGGCTACGCCGCCGACGACCACGCCGCGCTGGTCTTCGAGGGCGAGACGCTGGCGCGGGTCATCGCGACCACCCCGACCGCCCGCGCCTGGCGGCTGGCGCGTGATGCGAGCGGCGCCCCCAGCGAGACGCCGCTGCCAGCCGACCTGCTGCGTTAGCGGCCCGGCGCGACCCGGCGTGGTACACTTTTCAGCGAACGGGCGCCCAGCGCCGCGCCAGCGTAGACGCGGCGCGCTCTGGCGTCTCAGTGGAGGACCGCGACCGATGCCAGATCCCACCTCAGCGACGAAGGCGCCACCCGCGCAGACCAGGCCAGCCAGATCGCGGAAACGCGAGCCACATACTGACCTGCTCGCCTGGCGCGAGGAGTTTCCCATCCTCCAGCGCAAGATCTACCTGAACAGCTGCTCGCTCGGCCCGCTCTCGCGCCGCTCGATGGCCGCGCTGGAGCGCTTCGAGGAAGCCTGGAACGAGTACGGCGCGCAGGCCTGGTATGGCATCTGGATGGGCGAGCTGGCGGCGCTGCGGGCCAAGGTCGCCCGGCTGATCGGCGCGCAGCCCCACGAAATCGCCATCGCGCCCAGCGTCTCAGCGGCGCTCGGCGAGATTGTCAGCGGCCTCGACCTGGGCGACCGCAAGAAGGTCGTGGTGGCCGACATGGACTTCCCCACGCTCTCCTATCAGTTCCTCGCTCGCCAGCGCGAGGGCTACGAGGTCGATTTCGTCGAGAGCGCCGACCGCAGCACGCTGCCCGCCGAAAGCTTCCGCTCGCACATCGACCAGCGCACCGGGCTGGTGGCGACTTCGCGCGTCTTCTATCTCAGCGGCTACATCCAGGATGTCGCGGCGCTGGCCAAGATGGCCCACGAGCAGGGCGCGCTGCTGCTGGTGGACGACTACCAGGGGACAGGGCAGATTCCACTCGACGTGAAGGCCGCTGGCATCGACTTCCTGGTCACGGGGACGCTGAAGTGGCTGATGGGCGGCCAGGGCGTCGCATTCATCTACGCGCGCGAAGAGTTGATCCCGCGTCTGCGCCCGACGCATACCGGCTGGTGGGCCGCGCGCGACCAGTTCCAGTTCAACACGCGCGAGTTCGCCTATCGCGATGACGCCCAGCGGCTGGAGGCTGGCACGCCGCCCGTGCCGAGCATCTATATCGCCAGCGCGGCGCTGGACATCACGCTGGAGATTGGCGTCGAGCGCATCCGCGAGCGCACCCGCTGGCTGGCCGATGATCTGGTGGCGAAGGCCCTGGCGCGCGGCTGGAAGGTGCGCAGCCCGACGGATGGCGCCGTGCGCAGCAGCATCGTCCTGCTGGAGATGGAGCGGCCCGACGAGCTGGTCAAGGCGCTGAGCGAGCGGGGCATCATCGTGGACTATCGCCCTGGCCTGCTGCGCATCTCGCCCAGCTTCTACAATACGGTTGAGGAGACGGACACGATCATCGCCGCTCTGGAGGAGTTGCTGGCCGTGCGCGCCAAACCCTCGCGACGTGGCGCGGGAAATGGCAAGCGCGCGAAGTCCTGACCGACGTGCGGCCAGCCGCCACCAGAGAAAGGAGTCCACGCATGGAGCCAGACACCGACGCCCGCTACTGCGCCGCCTGCGGGGAGCGCGCCACGCTCGACGCGAGCTATTGCGTCGCCTGCGGTCGCCCGCTCCAGCCGCGCGCCATCTCGCGCAGCCTGACGCCCGCGCCAATGCGAGTGGTGGAGGCCGACGCGCCCGCGCCGCCGACCACCGTGGCCCCAGCGGACGCCTCGCCGCTGGCGGCGCTGCCCCGGCTGGCGGCGCTGGCCTGGCGGCAGCCCGCCGTGCGCTCCGCCGTGAAGACTGGGGCGAGCGCGGTGGCCCTCTCGCTCGTCTGGCGGCTGGCGGGGGCGGCGCTGACGCGGGGCCGGGCGCGGCGTATGCTGCTGCCGCCAGCCGGTGACGAGAGCCTGGCGCCGCTGGTCGGCGACCTGCTGCGCGATGCCACGCCGGGCAAGCGCCTGCGCAGGCGTGGGCGGCGCGGCGAGATCGTCGAGGAAACTGTCTACATCCGCCGCATCTTCCGCCGCTGAGACAAGCGCGCGGACGGCGAACCCCGGAAATGGAGAGCGAGTGATGGCGCTGGTCCTGCGCGAAGATGATGTGCGGGCGCTGCTGACGATGCCAGAGACGATCGGCATCCTGGAGGCGATGTTCCGGCGGCAGGGCGCGGACGAGACGCGCAACCAGCCGCGCGTGCGGGTGAGGCTGCCAGAGGGGCGCGGCATCATGCACACCCTGCCCGCCTACGTGCCGGGGCAGGCGGGTGATGTGGGCGCCGACGGGCCAGGCTACATCGGCCTGAAGACCTATTTGAGCGTCGCCGGGAAAGTGCGCTACGTCGTGCTGCTCTCCTCGGCGGAGGATGGTCGCCTGCTCGCCATCATCGAGGCCGATCGGCTGGGCCAGATGCGCACCGGCGCGGCGTCGGGCGTGGCCACGCGACATATGGCGCGGGCGGATGCGCGGGTGGCGGCGCTGCTCGGCGCGGGCGGACAGGCGCGCACACAGGCGCTGGCGCTGGCGGCGGCGCGACCCATCGAGACGCTGCTGGTCTGGGCGCGCGACGCGGCGCGTGGGGCAGCCTTCGCCGAGGAGATGGCCCAGGCGACCGGCGTGGCGACGCGCTATGTGACCAGCGCGGAGGAGGCGACCCGCGCGGCGGACATCATCGTGACGGCGACGACGGCGAAAGACCCCATCCTGCGCGGCGAATGGCTGCGCCCCGGCGCGCACGTCAACGCGATGGGATCGAACCGGGCGCGCAACCGCGAGGTGGATAGCGAGACGATCACCCGCAGCGCGCTGATCGCGGTGGATGATCTGGCGCAGGCGCGGATCGAGGCGGGCGACCTGCTCATCCCGCAGGCCGAGGGCGTCTATAGCATGGACGACGCGGCGCGTGACGGGCGGCTGGTGGAGTTGGGGCAGATCGTCGCGGGGCGCGTCGCGGGGCGCTCCGACGATCAGGCCATCACACTCTTCAAGTCGCTGGGCATCGGCGTGGAAGACATCGCCACGGCGGCGTATATCTATCACAAGGCGCGCGAGCGAGGCGTGGGTCAGGAGCTCGATCTGCTCTCCTGAGCGCGCTGGATTGGCGGAGGTGACAACGATACATGGCGAGCGAGAACCAGACGGCGGATGACGAGCGGCTGACCGAGGCGGCGGCGCGCCAGCGATACGCGCAGTGGAGCGGGCAGGCCGAGCGCTACGACGCCAGCCGACCCGCCGCGCCGCCCGCGCTGCCGCCGCTGCTGACCCAGCTTGCCCATACGCCACGCCCCGCGCTGGTGGTGGACCTCGGCAGCGGAACTGGCCTCTCGACGCTGCCCTGGGCCGACATCGCCAGCGAGGTCATCGGGATCGAGCCGAACGACGACATGCGCCAGGCCGCCGAGCGTCGCCTGGCCCGCGAGCGTCTCGCCGCGACCAACGTTCGCTTTGTCGCCGCGACCGCCCAGGCGACCGGGCTGCCCGACGCCTGCGCCGACATCGTGACCGCCTCGCAGGCCTTCCACTGGATGGAGCCGACCGCGACGCTGGCCGAGATCGCGCGCATCCTGCGACCCGGCGGCGTCTTCGCGGCGTATGACCATGACTGGCCGCCGCTGGTGACGTGGGAGGTAGAGGCGCTCTTTCACGACTTCATGGACCGCATGTTCGCGGCGGCGCGGGCGCACGATTTCGATCCTGCCACGCCGGGCTGGGAAAAATCGGGCCACCTGGAGCGTCTACGGGCTAGCGGCGTCTTCCGCTGGGTGAAAGAGGTCACGCTGCACAATAGCGAACCGTGCGACGCCGACCGCTACATCGGCATGTCGCTGACCAATTTCGCGGGCCAACTGATCGCGCGGGGCATCCTGACGCCGGAGGAGATTGGCCTCGCGGCGTACGAGCGCGAGACGCGGGCGGCTTTCACGACGCCGATGTTCTGGCATGTCAGCTATCGTGTGAGGCTGGGAGTGAGATGAGACAGATGCGCGCCTTCCGGTTCCCGCTCCACGTCCCGCGCGTGTCCAGCGTCGCGGCGCTGGCGTTGCTGGCCGCGCTGCTGACGCTGGCGGGCTGCGGCGCGCAGGCGGGCGCGTGGCGGCTGATCGGGCCGGAGGGCGGCGCGAACGTCTATGTCATCGCCGCTGTTCCGCATGTCGCCGGGCTGGTGTATGCCGGGGCCGACGATGGCGGCGTCTATCGCGCGCGAGCCGATCAGACAGGGGGCGCCGCCAACGGCGCGGCCATTCCCGCTGGCGCGGCGGTGGCCAGCCTGGCGCCCGATCTGCAGCGCGCGGGTGTGGCGCTGGCGGGGACCAGCGGCGGCCTCTATCGCAGCGCCGACTATGGCGACACCTGGCGTGCGTGGGGCAGCGGCCTGCCGCCTGACGCGGCGGTTGTCGGCCTGGCGATGACGCCCGACGACGCGACCTTGCTGGCGGGCATCGACCACGGCGGGATCTATCGCAGCGCGGATGACGGCGCAACCTGGGCGCCCAGTGCGACCGGCCTGCCGCCGAGCGCGACGCCTGTGGCCCTGCTGTGGGATGCTCCCGCACATCTCTGGCTGGCGGGGCTGATCGGTG
>DASVWQ010000198.1:0-2523 GCA_036393135.1 Ktedonobacterales bacterium | reverse complement strand
GCTGATGGGCATCAACGCCTTCGACCAGCCCAACGTCCAGGAGTCCAAGGACAACACCGACGCGATCCTGGCGCGCTACGCCCAGACCCACGCGCTGCCGCAGCCGCCCGCGACGCTCCAGACGCAATCGGGGCGCGTCTCACTGGTGGCTGAGGGCGCGCAGGCCGACCGCATCCGCGACGCCGCCTCCTCGCTCCAGGCGGCCTTTGAGGTGTTTGCCCGCGAGTCGGAGCTGGGTGACTATTTCGCTCTGCTGGCCTACATCCAGCGCACGCCGGAGACGGAGGCCGCGCTCCAGCGCATCCGCCTGCGCCTGCGCGACACCCGCCGAGCAGCGACCACGCTTGGCTACGGGCCACGCTTCCAGCACTCGACCGGCCAACTGCACAAGGGCGGCGCGAACACCGGGCTGTTCCTGCAGTTCGTCGCCACCACCCACGGCGACCTGAGCATCCCCGATGCGCCCTATACCTTTGGCACGCTGAAGGCCGCGCAGGCGCTCGGCGATCTCCAATCGCTCCAGGCGCACGGGCGGCGCGTTATTCGCATCGACCTGCATGACGACATCGCGGCGGGTCTGGCGGAGGTCGAGCGGGCGCTGGACGCGGCGCGCATCGCGCTGGCGTAGGCGCCGGGGCCAGCCACGGCGAGGCGTCGGCGGCTGGCCCACAACGACAGTAGTTGAGAAGAGGAAAATCGCGATGGAACTGGGAATCTACGGGCTGGGCCGCATGGGCGGCAATATGGCGACGCGCCTGCTCCAGGGCGGACACCGCGTGGTGGCAGCGAACCGCAGCCCTGGCCCGGTGGATGAAGCGGCCAAAGAGGGCGCCGTGCCTGCCTATAGCATGCAAGAGATGGTCAGCAAGCTGGAGGCGACTCCGCGCATCGTCTGGCTGATGGTGCCATCGGGCGATGTGACAGAGCAGGAGCTGGACAAGGCGATAACCCTGCTCAGGCCTGGCGACATCATCATCGATGGCGGTAACTCCAACTTCCATGACACCCAGCGCCGCGCCAAGAAGGTCGCGGCTGCGGGCATGCACTTCATGGACTGCGGCACCAGCGGCGGCATCTGGGGTCTGAAGGTTGGCTACAGCCTGATGGTTGGCGGCGAGCAGGACATCTTCAACCACTGCGAGCCGATCTTCAAGACGCTGGCCCCGCCCAACGGCTACGGCTACATGGGAACCAACGGCGCTGGCCACTTCGTCAAGATGGTCCACAATGGCATCGAGTATGGCATGTTGCAAGCCTATGGCGAAGGCTTCGAGATCATCGAGAAGTCGGAGTTCAAGCCCGACCTGCGCGAGGTGACGCGCGTCTGGCAGAACGGCAGCGTCGTGCGCTCATGGCTGCTCGACCTGGCCGCGCTGGCGTTCGCTGAGGATCCTACCCTGTCCGACATCAAGGGCTTTGTGCAGGATTCCGGTGAGGGACGCTGGACCGTCCAGGCGGCGATAGACGAGGACGTGCCAGCCCCCGTCATCACCCTCTCGCTGCTGGCGCGCTTCGTCTCGCGCCAGGATGAGTCGTTCTCCGCGAAGGTCATCGCGGCGCTGCGCAACCAGTTTGGCGGCCACGCGGTCAAGATGGAGAGCGGCGAGTTTGGCGGCGTCAAGCACGAAGCCTAGGCGCCCGCCCGCGCGCTGACACTGGCGTCAGCGCCGACCAGCGCCGCGCCCCGCCACCTGGCTGGGTCGGCGCTGGCGTCGGCGCGACCATCCATCGCGAGAGTGGTCGCGGCGCATGCAGCGCGTCTTTGGCTCCAGCCCAGAAGGGACGATACCGCATATGGACACCGCCACGCTTGCCACCAATCCCCTGCGCCAGGGCCTCAGCGCCACGCGCACCGTCCAGCCCTGCGTGCTCGTGATCTTTGGCGCTACGGGTGACCTCACCCACCGCAAGCTGCTGCCCGCGCTCTACAACCTGGCCATCGAGCAGCCGCTGCCCCCACAGTTCACCGTGGTTGGGGTGGCGCGGCGCCCCTTCAGCGATGATGAGTTTCGCAAGCAGGCGCTCGATAGCGTCAACCAGTTCTCGCGCCGCCGCCCGGTCAACCCTTCCGTCTGGGAGACCTTCTCGAAGGGCCTCTATTACTGCCAGTCGCAGTTCGATGACCCCGACGGCTACCAGCGCCTCGGCCAACTCCTCGACCGTCTTGACCAGGAGCGCGGCACGCAGGGCAACCGCATCTTCTACCTCGCCACACCGCCCGCCTTCTACGGCGACATCGGCGGGCGCATCAGCGCGGCGGGCATTGCCAGGCGCGGCGTGGCGGATGGCAGCGGTGGCTGGTCGCGGATCGTGGTGGAGAAGCCCTTCGGCCACGACCTCGACTCAGCCCGCGAACTGAACGAGCAGCTCAATCAGGGCTTCTCCGAGCGCCAGATCTATCGCATCGACCACTACCTCGGCAAAGAGACCGTCCAGAACATCATGGTGCTGCGGTTTGGCAATGGCATCTTCGAGCCGATCTGGAACCGCCGCTACATCGACCATGTGCAGATCACCGTCGCC
>DASVWQ010000197.1:0-5678 GCA_036393135.1 Ktedonobacterales bacterium | reverse complement strand
GGCGCGATCTCGCGGTCGAACGCGCCCGCGTCCTGCGCCGCCGCCGCCCGCTGGTGGCTGCGCAGGCTCAGCGCGTCCATCTCTTCGCGGGTGATGCTCCACTGGTCGGCGATCATTTCGGCGGAGAGGCCCTGATGCGTGATGGGATAGACCTCCAGCAGCGAGGGCGGAAACGGGTTCCCACCCGCCGCGATGGAACTGCCAATGGGCAGGCGCGACATGCTCTCGACACCGCCTGCGATGGTCATCTCGCAGACGCCCGCCTGGATGAGATTGGCGGCGAAGTGGATCGCCTGCTGGCCGGAGCCACACTGGCGGTCCACCGTGGTCGCGGGGACGGTGACGGGGAAGCCCGCCGCCAGCGTCGCGTTACGCCCGATGTTGAGACCTTGCTCGCCAACCTGGCTGACACAGCCCCAGACGACATCATCGACCTGACCTGGCTCGACGCCTGCCCGCCGCACAAGCTCGCGCAGGATTTGCGCCGCCAGCATCACCGGATGCTCTTCGCGCAGCGCGCCATTGCGTCTGCCGATGGGGGTGCGCGTCGCCTCGACGATCACCACTTCTCGCGCTGTATCCGTCATGGTATCAGCCTCCTGTGTCGCGGCCCTGCGCCGCTGCATGGGCGTCGTCTGGGGCGCCACCCTGAACGTAGTATACGCGACCGCAGCGGCGCTGGATGGGGACCTACGATGCGGCCTGATGCGCCGAAGGCTGGGCCGCGCTGAGCAGCCGCTCGATCTCGTCCAGCAGCATCTCCGACCAGGCCGCGCCACGCTCCCGCCGCAACGCGCTCAGTGAGCGGAGCCGCAGCCGCTTCGCGTCGTCGCCCATCGCCTCGAAAGAACCGGCGATGTCGGGAAGGTCAGGATGCGCAGCGGCCAGCGCGTCAGTCGCCGCCTGCATCTCGACGGTGGCCTGCGCGGGACGCTCGATGAAGTGGCCCAACTCGCGCATGTCGTGGTCAAAAAAGACGAAGACTGGCACGGAGCGGTATTTGCCTTCCTTGAGATATTGATCGGCGAGGTCGAGATTCTTGTCGCGGAGGAAGAAGCGCAGATTGAGCTTGCCCGTCTGCTGCGCGATAGTCATCAGAACGGGTACGTTGGCCAGCGCGTCACCACACCAGTCCTCGGTGAGAATGAGCGCGTTGATTGGCTCGGGCAGCGCCTTGAAGAACGCCAGATCGGCTGGCCGCAGGCTCACGTTCGCCTCGTTCGCGATGAACTTCTCCTGGTTCTGGGTCATCTGCGCCTTGTACTGTTCCGGCGTCATGCCCTGGTCAAACCGCTCGCGGGAAATCGCCATGACTGTGTTGTCCCCTGTTCGCTGCGTCTGTCGCCGCTGCGCATCCGTTTATGCCGCGACGCTTCCAAATGTGAAGTATCTCTACAGAGAGATAGCGCGCGAGCGAGCATCTGTCAAGCGAAGCGGGCGGGCGACACTCAAGGCCACGTCAGGCGATGTTGACGAAGCGGGCGAGCAGCAGCACCAGCACCAGCATCGAGACTATCGCCTCGACCATCATCAGCAGCTTGGCGCGGCGGGTCAGCGGATTGGTGTCGGCGGGGCTGAGCGCGGTGGCTGAGCAGAAGGCGAGGAAAAGGTAGTCTACGAAGCCCGCGCGCCAGCCAGTTTTGTTGCCGCCTTCCTGCTGGGGAAACTGAAAGTCGGCGGCCTCGTGTCCGCTGTGATGGCGCTTGACGGGGCCATCGCCGTCAGTCTCCCAGTACCATGCGGCGAAGACCAGCACATTGCTGACCCAGAGCAACACGCCAGAGGTCAGCAGTTCGTGCGGCGTCAGGTCGTGGAGGTGGCGGACGAGCAGGACGAGCGAGCTGATCAGAGCGAGCGTGAGCGCGACGAGCAGCGCATACGAGAAGGCGCGCGCGACCCTGTGGGGCAGCCGCCGCCCGCTCAGGTGCGCGATGATCGGCGGCGCCACGACGACCGCCTCGACCGCCAGCAGCAGCCAGTGCGGGCCGAGGACGACGAAGTCGGGAAGCTGGAAGTACAGCCCGCCAACCAGCAGCGCGCCCACCATCGCCAGCAGGAATTGCCCGGTATCAGGGATCGGCGCCCGCGCCGCCGCGCGTGTCATCGCATCGCCTCACGATCTCGTCCGCCAGATGCCACGGCGCTACGCCAATGCGCGTATGCCGCAGTCTATTCTACACCGAGCGGGCAGGGGTGAGCGCGGCGCGCAGGCGAGTTGCAGCCTCGTCGATTCGCTCGTCGGGCGCGGTGAGCGCGATGCGCAGGTAGCCCTCGCCCTGGCTGCCGAAGTTCGTCCCCGGCGTGAGCGCGACGGCGGCCTGGTCGAGCATCCGCAGCGCGAACTCCGCCGAGGTCTCACCCGCCGGGATGCGCGGCCAGAGGTAGAGGCCCGCCTCCGGCAGCGCGACACGCAGTCCCAGCTCGCGCAGTGTGGCGGCCAGCGTGTCGCGGCGGCGCTGGTAGATAGCGTTGCGGGCGTCGAGCCAGTTCTCCGGCAGCTCCAGCGCGCGGACGGCGGCGAGTTGCAGCGGGCGGAAGATCCCGGTGTCGATGTTGCTCTTGAGCCGCGCCAGACCCTCGCAGATCTGCGCGTTCCCGACCATCATGCCCAGACGGAAGCCCGCCATGTTGTAGGCCTTGGAGAAGGAGTGGAACTCGACCGCGACATCAGCGGCGCCGGGAATCTGGAGGATGCTGGCGGGTCGCGCGCCGTCGTAGCGCACCTCGGCATAGGCCATGTCGTGGACGATCAGCAGGTCATGCGCGCGCGCGAAGGCCACCGCTTCCTCGAAGAAGGCCAGCGGCGCGGCGGCTCCGGTGGGGTTGTTCGGATAGTTGAGCCAGAGGGTCTTCGCGCGGGCCAGCGTATCGGTGGGGATGCTGGCGAGGTCGGGCAGCCAGCCGCGCTCCTCGCTGAGCGGCAGGTCATAGCAGACGCCGCCCGCTAGCGCGACGGCGGTGGTGTAGACGGGATAGGCGGGGTTGGGCATGAGCGCGATGTCGCCAGCATCCATCACCGCCATTGGCAGGTGCGCCAGCCCCTCCTTCGAGCCGATGAGCGCGGTGAGCTGGCGGCGCGGGTCGAGCGAGACGCCGAAGCGATGTGCGAACCACGCGGCGAAGGCGTCGAGCAGGGCGGGCATGCCGGCGTATTCGGGGTAGCGCTGGTTGTAGGGGTCGCGCGCCGCCTCAGTCAGCGTCTCGATGACCTCTGGTGGGGTCGGCAGGTCGGGGTCGCCTATCGAGAGGTTGATGATGTCCACCCCGCTCGCGCGCAACTCGGCGATCTTCTGGTTGTAGGCGGCGAAGTGGTAGGGCGGCAGGCTGCGCAGGCGTTGCGAGAGTTGCACGGGTTGGCTCCTGGCTAGGGTGACAGACATCTCAACCAGTATAGCAGCCCCGCCCGTGTTCCCCGCAATGCGCCACTTGACGAATACCGCGAGAGTGATTATAACTTTAGTATCACTAAAGTACTTTTGAGATGGCAAAGCGTGATGTCTGGACAGGCCGCCATGCGTCAACAGGAAAGAAAGAGCGGGCTATGCAATCTCTCTCCCGGCAGGCAGTCGAACAGCTCCATGTCATCGAGCGGGCGCGGCTCGCCACAGTGCGGAGCAGCGCGGACAATGGCGTGATCCTGATGGTGTGGGGGCTGGTCTTTCTGCTGGACATGGCCGCCTTCGACCTCAGCCGTGTGACGGGTTCACCGCTCGCGGCGGTCGTCTTCATCTGCGCGTTCAACAGCGCGGTGGTTGTCTGGCGCTGGTGGTACGCTCGCCGCCTGCCCATCCGCCTGCGCCGCGTCGTGACCAATCGCGTGATCTTCCTGTGGTCGTGGTTCTATGTCGCGCTGGTTGGGCTGGGCGTCGGCGGCTGGGCGATCGTGATTGGCCACTTCCCGCCGCTGTGGTTTACCCTGCTGGGATTGATCGGCGCGTCGCCGCTGGTGTTGAGTGGCGTGCGGCTCTGGCGGCAGGCGCGCATCGAGACAACGCCAGCGGGCTACCCTGGCGCGCGGGAGTGAGGTTGGCCCCATGACCCGACCACCACACACCGATGCGCCAGGGACGAGCGCGCCGACGCCAGCGGCCCACCCGCGCTTCCAGCTCAATGAGGCCATCCACCAGCCCGTCAGACTCTCGATCCTGTCGTCGCTCGCGCACGCGGAGAAGGTGGATTTCGGGTTCCTGCGCGACTACCTCGGCCTGAAAGACTCCAATCTCTCGCAACACCTGACCGCGCTGGAGGCGCTCGGCTACATCACCATCGACAAGCTGTTCGAGAAGAAGCGGGCGCGCACCTGGCTCGCGATCACCCCCGCTGGCCGCGCGGCGTTTGAGGAGTATCTCGCCGTGCTGCGGCAGATAGTCGAGCAGCCGGAGCAACCTCCCGGCGACTAGCCGCCGCTCTCGCGGACGAGCGGGCGTCTGGCGGCGCCATCCACATAGGCCAACAGGTTCCTTGTCATGTCATCGCGGCGGCGATGCGCGCAAGGATGGGCGCCCGCATGCCCGCGACGCTCCACTGAATCCACAAGATCGCCCCATTGCTGACGACTCTGCGACCCAGAGCCAAAGGAGTCCATTGTGCCCAACACCTCGCTCCTGGGGAGTGTCCTGCGCGCTGGGCCTCCCAACGATGCGGCGCCGGATGTCCGCGCGAACAGTATCGCGCGGCTGACCGAGCGCGCCCGCACGGGCGCGCTGACCTGGACTTGGCCCCTCATCATGTGTGGCATCCGGCTGCCCATCCTGGCGGGCTGCTTCCTCCTGAGCCTTGCGCTCGCCAGCGCGGCGGGACATCCCCAGGCGGCGGGCTTCGCCGAGGGGCTGACGCGCTTCGATCTGCCTCTCGTCGCCGATGCCATCTGCCTTGCGCTGCTCTGGCGCCTGATGCGCCGCGAAGGTTCCCGCGTGCGCGACCTCTTCTGCTGGAGCCACCAGCGTCTGCTGCGCGATCTTGTGGTGGGCGTTGGGCTGTTTGCCGTGTGCTATCTGGTGGTGGGCGCCATCGAGGCAGGCGTCGCCATCGCGAGTATCAACGGCTCGGCGGCGCAGCAAGCGCAGGCGATGGAGGGCTTGCTGGGCGGCGCCGCGATGAACCCGCTGGGCATGGGCTGGCAGATTGGCGTGAGCGCGCTCCTCGTACCGATCTCCGCCGCCGTCACCGAGGAGCTGGTGTATCGCGGCTACGGGCAAGCCCGGCTGACCGCGCTGACAGGCCGACCCTGGCTGGCGGTGGCGATCACTGCGCTGGGATTCGCGGCGCAGCATATCGCCTATGGCCTGACGAGCTGGCATGCGGCGCTCGCAGCCGTGGCAGGCGCAGGTGTCGCGGGACTGCTCTTCGCCGCGCTCTACCTGCTCACGCGGCAGCGCCTGTTCGCGCTGATCGTCCTTCACTGGCAGTTTGATGTCATCAGCCTGGGCGTCGCGCCGATCTTGCTGGCGGCGTTCATTCGGTAGCGGGCATCTGGCAGGGTGGCGCGACATCGGGCTGCCTTGCCGGGATGGCGGCCTGCGCGCTCCACGCCTGCGCGCCGTGGGACGCGCTATACTCTTGAGTGGCGCTGTCGTTCAGGCGCAGGAGGTCGTGACGCATGCTGACGGTCGAAGAGGCTCGCGAGCGGGTGCTGGCGCGGTTCCAGCCGCTCCCGGCGGAGGAGGTTCCGCTGACGG
>DASVWQ010000196.1:0-12260 GCA_036393135.1 Ktedonobacterales bacterium | reverse complement strand
CGCCGCGCCAGCCCGGTCAACCGTGGCTCGCCACTGTCTCGCGCGCCTGCGCCGCTACCTACCGCGACGCTTGCCGCATCGACACGGTGATCTACAACGGCCTTGACCTCGCGCGCATCCCCTATGCGCCCGCCGTCGCGCCAGACGCGCCCGCGCTCTACGCGGGCCGCATCACGCCAGAGAAGGGCGTCGAGGATGCCATCGCCATCGCGCTTGCCGCCAACATCCCCCTGCGTATCGTCGGCGGCGCCTACGACCCTGGCTATTTCGAGCGCCGCATCGCGCCGCTACTGGCCGCGCACACCGACCGTCTCACGTATCTCGGCTCGCAGCCGCGCGAGCGCGTCTGGGAGTTGATGGCGCAGGCGCGGGCGGTTCTGGTACCCTCGCTCTGGGATGAGCCGTTCGGGCTGGTCGCCTGTGAGGCGATGGCGACGGGGACGCCGGTGATCGGCTATGACAGTGGCGGGCTGCGCGAAGTGGTCGCAGATGGCGTGACAGGCGCCATCACGCCGCGCGGCGCCATTGCGGAAGCCGCCGCCGCCCTGCGCGACGTGGGGCGATTCCGCCGCGCCGACTGCCGTGCGCGAGTCGTCCGCCGCTTCTCCCTGCGTGCGACACTCTCGCGCTACGAGGCCCTCTACTGGCGGATGCTGTCTGACGCCGCCCGTTAGTACTGGCGATTCGGGACAGCTCTGGACGCCATGCTATACTGAACCACAGCAGACAGGGACTGTGCTGGCGCATCATCTCAGCAACAGTCCACGCGCGCGGCGACCGGGAGGATGACCCGCGCGTATCGAGCGACTGCTGCGCGGAGAGGACATCCATGCAGAAGATGCGCGTATCCGGAGACCGCGCCGGACGCCAGGCGCGGCGACGCAGCGCTGTGTGGCTCGTCCCCAATCCCACCGCCGAAACTGACGTTGAACGGAGCAGCGCGCAGCCAGAGATCCTCGGCGCGCTTGCGCTCGACGGAGCCAGCGCGTCAGTCGCAGCGCCCGTGTGCGTTGTGATTGTCGAAGACTCGCCCAACACCGCGCGCCTGCTGAGCCGCGCGCTGGGGCCAGCCACGAGCGCGGCGCGCCCGGCCATCACGCTGATCGACGCCAGCCAGCCAGGCGCGGATGGCGCCGAGGTCTACCGCCAGACGCGCGCCATGTCGCAGACTCGCGCAAGCCACATCATCTTCATCACCACGACGACCGCGCTTGAACTGAGCGCGCGGGGCGTAGATGGCGGCGTTCTGCTGCGGGCGCCGTTCGATATCGAGCAGGTCGTCGCCCTCGTAGACGCCCTGGTCGGTGAACACTAGCGGCTCATCGGCGGCCCAGACGACACACAGCAAGCGCATTTCTTGACACAGCGGGCCAGCGCCACGTACACTAATTGGGCGTTTGTATGCGCTGAGGCCATTCTTCCACGCCCCCATCGTCTAGCGGCCTAGGACACCACCCTTTCAAGGTGAAGATCACGGGTTCGAATCCCGTTGGGGGTACCAGCGCCACGCAGGCCGCCCGGTAGCCGCGTGGCGCTTTTTTGTTGCCTGCGGTTGCGCGCGACGCGCAGCGCGACGCAATTGGTCAGCGCATCGACGCCTTCATGGCCGGATATCAGCCACGCTAGCCGCCGAGGCTCCGCTGTCACCCCGCTTCCTCGTCGCCCTCACTGACGAGCGGAACCTCGAAATAGACGCTCGTACCATTGCCCACCTGCGACTCGAACCAGATACGACCGTCCATGTGCGCGAGCAGTTCGCGGCAAAGATATAGGCCCAAGCCTGTGCCGCCAATGCCTAGCTCGCGCGCGTTGCTAGCGCGAGAGAAGCGGGCGAATACCTGCGACTGCTCTTGCTCCGGGATGCCGACGCCACTATCGCGCACGCTGGCCCGCGCCACCTCGCGCGCCTCGTCCGCCTCGACCGATACCACGACTTCCCCACCCTCTGGGCTATACTTGATCGCGTTGCTGAGCAAGTTGCCCACCACCTGCTCCATGCGCGGCGCATCCACGCGCGCCACCACATACTCCTGCGCAGCATGCACGCTGATCCTGTGCTTCCCGCTCGTCACCTGATAGCGGCGCGCAACCCGCTTGACCAGCGCCACCAGATCGTGCGGCTCGATACGCAACTCCATGCGATCCGCCTGCAACCGCGAAACATCGAGCAGGTCGTTCGTGAGGTCAACCAGTCTGATCGTGGCCACGTCAATCGAATCAAGCGCCTCGCGCTGCCATTCCTCCAGCGCCGCGCCCTGGCCCGCTCGTGCGCCGCGCTCCAGCATCTCGGCATAGCCACGCACCGCCGCCATTGGCGTGCGTAGCTCGTGCGCGGCCATTGCGATGAACTCATCCTTGATGCGCTCCGCCTCTTTCAGCGGCGTCATATCCTGCAAGACAACTAGCACGGTATATCCCTCGCCAATCGCCGACGCCGTGTCGTCGCCCGGCCCCAGTCCGCGCAGCAGGTCAGGCGAAATCGTGACGGCATTGAACAGGATCGGCAGCGAGACGCCATCTGGCCGGGCGATGAGTTCCTGGTGGTGGCGCACCGCCTCTCCGGATTGCGCCGCGCGCAGCGTTGCGAGCTCCTCCAGCGGCATCGGCTGGCCATCCGGGCGCAGCACACGTGTCCCCTGCTCCCGAAGGAACTCCGACATCGGTTGCCCGACTGGCCACACGGCGCCCCACAGGTCGAAGGCGGTTCGGTTCGCCAGCGCCAGTCGCGCCTCAGGCCCATAGACGAGGTAGACGCCGCTCGGCAACTCATCGATCACCAGTTGCAGGAGCGCGCGGCGGGCGTCCGTCTCAGCGCGGGCGCGTCGCTCGGCGGTAAGTTGCTGGGCCTCGGTCACGTCATGCCAGACGACCACGGCGGAAGGCTGCTCCACACCAAGGTCAGCCGTCACGGCGGTCACGGCGCCATCTGGCGTCGCTCCATCCGCGGGAGCGGGCGCGCCGTCGTTCACGCGCGTCGTCGAGACCAGATACTCGCGCGTCTCACCCGCCACCTGCGCTACAGTGAGCACTGGCGGCTGACCTGCGTGGCCGGCCGGCATCGGCGCCGCATCCGCGCCAGTCGCGGCCAGCGCGTCACGCAGTGTCCTGGCGGCGCCATTCTCGCGGATGGTCTGGCCGCGCGCGTCCACCAGCGAGACACCATCGGCAATGCTCTCGAAGATGACATCCAGCTCCTGAGCCTGCGACTGCGCCGCGCGATAGAGGCGCGCGTTTTCGAGCGCCGTCGCCGCCTGCGCCGCCAGCCCCAGCAGGAGCCGCTCATCCTCGGCGGTGAAGCGATCCGGCTCATGGTGGCCCAGCAGCAGCCCACCGCGTACCTCACCCTGGCGGTCGAGCAGCGGCGCCCCCAGAAAGCTTCGCACGACAGGATGTCCCCGTGGCGCGCCCAGGCTTCGCAAGTCCGCCGACTGCGCCGCGCCACGCGCGTAGTCCTGGGCCAGTCGGCGCGCCGCCTCGCGCCGCGCCCGCGCCGACCCTGGCACGCCAGACGTCGCTGGCTCGCGTTCGTAGGCGGCGGCGGCGTCCGCGACCCGCACCGACTTGCCATAGCGGAAGATCGGCGCGAGCAACCCCTCGCCGCCCAGGGCCATATGCTGAAGGCGCCGCTCTTCGTCCGCCGTCACGCCAACCACCGCCGCGAGGTGGAAGAGGTCGCCGCGTGATGGCGTGAGTGGGTGGCCCATCGCGTCGAGCGGACGCAGGGTGAACGCCGCGAACCCGGCGCCTGTCAGGTCGCAGGCGGTCTGCGCGATCAGCCGGAGAAGCCGCTCCTCGTTCAACTCGCCCGCCAGCGCCAGGCCAACCGAGTTGAGCGACGCGAAGCGGCTCGCCTCACGCTCCGCCAGCTCACGACGGCTCACGGCGAGTTGCACCACCGCCAGAGTAAACGCGATGACGGCGCCGTTGGTGACGAGTTGGGCGAAACTCGTTGTATTGAGCGGCTTCATTCCGACCGTCGGTGGCGCGAAGAAGAAATAGATGCAGACCAGATCGATCAGCGCGGCGATGGCGCCGAGCCACAGATCCCAGTAGTAAGCGATGAACGCGATCACGGGCAGGTAGATGCTGCCATGATTCGGGATGAACACGATCCTGTCGAGTCTCAGGATGAACAGCGTCGTGATCACCGCGCCGCCTGCGATGACTGCTGCGCCCGACCACGGAGCGTGGCGCGCAGCGATGGTAAGTGTCCGCAGTCGCATCGGCGCCGGGCTATCCCACACCACGCGGGCGCCCTTCCGCGTCACTGCGGCCAGCGCGCTCGTGCGCTGCCTGGCCGTGCCCCAGGCGGCGCTGACCCGCGCGCCAATGCCACCCGCCGCAGGATGGGCGGGCGCTCCCTCTTCGGATGTTTCTCGTGCGCTCATACGCTTCTCATGACCGTTTCTGGCCGCGCATCGCCGCCATTGCTTTCCACCGCGCTCACCGAGTCCTCTGATGGAGCGCGTCATCTCTAGTATACTCAGTTGCAGCGACGGCCCGACAGCCAGCGTGCGTCGCCACGCGCAGGGAGACATCGTATGGCAGCCAGTGACGCCTTCGTCCTACTTCTCACAGGTCCAGCGGGCGCGGGCAAGAGCGCCGCCGCGCGTGAGTGGGCGGCGAGCCGCGCCAGCACGACGGCGCACATCCCGGTCGATGACGTGCGCGAGCTGGTCGTCGCGGGCTTTGCCGACCCACGCGAAGGCTGGACCGCCGAAACACAGCGGCAGTATGACCTGGCCCGTCGCAACTGCGCCGCGATGGCGAAGAACAATGTGGCCGCTGGCGTGACGACCGTCATCGACGACGCGATTTTCCCGCACTGGGAAAGTTGCGACTATGCGGGCTGGCGCGCGGCCCTGGGCGAGACACCGCATTACCTCGTCGCGCTGCTCCCCGATGAAACCGCCGTCATCACGCGCAACGCCCGCCGTCATGGCCGTCGACTCCTCGCCCCTGAAATGCTCCATGTCATCTACGAGATGATGGAGCCGTGGCGCGACCAGCGGCGTGTTCCCGTCCTCGATACCACCAACCTCTTGATACCGGAGGTAGCGCTCGCTATCCAGCGCGCGGTGGAGACCCTGCGCGCGAGCGGTGATTCAGGGTAGAATAGGACGATAGAGCGCGCGGCGCCCAGGCCGATGAACAGGCTGATGAACAGGCGCTGAGACCATGGGGCAGCCCACGTGTGGGCGCACAGGAGAGGAGTGGCCAGGCATGCCAGCGAAAAAGACAACCGTCATCACTGCGGATGACGACCCGCAACTGCTGCGTCTGGTGACTCGCAATCTGCAAATGGAAGGCTATGACGTCATCGGGGTGAGCGATGGCCAGCAGGCGCTGGAGCAGATCGAAGCGCGGGCGCCTGACCTGGCGCTGCTCGACCTGAATATGCCCCGGCTCGATGGCTTCACCGTTCTACAGCGGGTGCGTGAGTTTTCCAGCTTGCCCATCATCATCATCACCGCGCGCGGCGCCGACCAGGACAAGATTCGCGGCCTCGATCTCGGCGCCGACGACTATCTGACAAAGCCCTTTAGCGTCGAGGAAATGTTGGCCAGGGTCCGCGCGGTGCTACGCCGCTCCCAGACCACCACACAGGGCGAGCCGGGGCGCGCCGCCCAGCCGACCACCACCATCGGCGATCTGACCATCGATTACGGACAGCGCCGCGTCATGATGGCCGGTCGAGACATTGACCTCACGCCCGTCGAATATCGCGTATTGGCGTATCTGGCCCAAAACGTCGGGCGTGTCATTACCCAGGACTTACTGCTGGGTCACGTCTGGGGCGAGGAGTACGAGGGCGAGAGCCACCTGCTACAAGTCAACATCAACCGACTGCGCCGGAAGATCGAGCCGGATCCCGGCCATCCACGCTACCTGCTGACCAGGACTGGCGTGGGCTATATGCTCGCCAGCAATCCCACCGCCTGAGCCTGTCTCGCGCGACTACCACGGCCCGCGTCACGCTGGTTCGGCCCGCGTGACGCGGGCCACGTTGTGTGAGCGCGCCGTGACAGCGCCGTGAGAGGCCGTGATGGAGCCGTGACCCGCTGGACCTACAGTGGAGGTGGTCGAGGCGGCAAGCGCTGAGGCGTCTGGAGAGCCGTCAACTGACCATCACGCAGCCTTCACATAACCTGCACACCGGCAAGTCCGGGAGAGCGAGGAACACGCGCATGACCATTCCAGATGATCCTGACGGCAAGGTTGCGCCACCCGTCGAGTCGTTCGACGCGGCGGGCGCCCGCCCACCCGATGATCCTCCGCGCGCGAGCCTCGGGGCCGTCGTTCCTATCGACCCGCGCGGACGCCATGACCTGTTGCGCCTCGCTGGCGGCCTGGCGCATGGGCTGCACAGCCCAACGGGCGACGCCATCGCCGCCGGGGTTGTCGCAACGGGCATCGAGCCAGCACCGGTCGAGCGTGTGGTGTCGAGCCTGAAGGGCTACGGCGTCATTGCGCTGGTCGGCGGCATCCTCTATGCTCTGGGTGTGCGCGACTTCATGCGGGACATTGGTGTGCGCCCACACGACGCGGAACTGCGCGTCGCCGATCGCATCGAGCGCGCGGGCGACATAGCGTTCTTTGTCGTCGCAATCGCGCGCGCCCACTGTGTTGGCGTCATCGGCGCCCCCCGACAGTCTGACGCGCCCAATACATCCATCATCCGTTCCATTCGTTAACCGTCGCGCCCCATAGCGGGCGCTGAGGAGAAATCACATGTTCACCAACATCCTTGTTCCGCTCGATGGCTCGGCCCGCGCCGAACGCGCCCTGCCCATCGCCGGTCGCATCGCCCGCGCGCGTGGAGCGAGTCTGCTCCTGGTCCGTGTCGTTGCCGACCTGATCGATATGGGCGCCTACATGGCCCCCAGCGCGACACTCGACCAGGGCCTCGTGGATCGCGAGATGGAGGACGCGCGCGCCTACCTCGCGTCACTCGCCCAGCGCTATCGTGACACTGGTGTGAAGGTCGCCACGCAGGTGGAGATGGGAACACCAACACAGACCCTGCTCGGCCTCATCAGCGCCAATCAGGTCGATGGCGTCATCATTGGCAGTCACGGGCGCAGCGGCCTTGCGCGCTGGGCGCTGGGTAGCGTCGCACAGGCCATCGTCCGCCACTCGACCGCGCCTGTGCTGCTCCTTCGCCAGCAGGGGCCAGCGCTTGACGACGATCACGATTTGCGCGTCGGCTTGCTGCGCGTCCTCATTCCGCTCGATGGCTCGGCGCTCGCTGAGTCGGCGTTGGAGCCTGCGCTGATCCTGGGCGAAATTGCCGCTAATGGTGATGACTTCGAGGCCCACGTCGCGCGCGTCATACCGTTCCTCAGCGCTCCTGACAACGACTCCCTGCGCGAGGCCGCCCGCGCGGAGGCGCAGGCCTATGTTGACCGTATCGCGCGGCAGGTGACGGCGACGGGAAACACCCACGCGCATATCACCACATCGGTCATCACAGAACTGGATGTCGCCGACGCGCTCGCACGCCTGACCCGCTCCGGCGAACTGGTCACAGGCGCGACCACTTCGGACGGCTTCGACCTGCTGGCGATGGCGACGCACGGGCGCACAGGCCTGCCACGCCTGGCGATGGGGAGCGTGACGGAGCGCGTTGTGAGCGCCACAACGCTGCCCGCGCTCATCATTCGTCCGGCGCGCATCGCCGCCGAGGCGGAGCAGCCCGCCGCGAACGTCAAGGCCAGCGTGGCGCTCAACAGCTGGCCCGCGCTCTTCTAAGCCCGAGCGCGCACACAAAATCGGCGCGTGGCGACGTTCCCGACAGCGAACATCGCCACGCGCCGCGTCGTGTCCTGGGCGCCAGCTACTCAGCGGCAAGCATCTGGCTGAGGGTCTCTGGCGCCACATTGCCGCCCGTCACGATGACGCCGATACGCCGCCCAAAGCGGTTCAGCTTACCCGTCAGCGCCGCCGCCGCCGCAACCGCGCCGGTTGGCTCGGCCAGGATCTTCATTCTGAGCAGGAGGAAGCGCACCGTAGCCATGACTTCCGCCTCACTGACCAACACCACATCATCGACGGTCTCGCGGATGATGGGCCAGGTTACGGTACCCAGCATCGCCGTGCGAATGCCGTCCGCGATGGTATCGGGTGGCGCGATGGAGACCCGCTCGCCCGCGCGCTTCGAGAGATAGGCATGATTGGCGGCCTCCGTCTCAGCGCCGACGACGTGTATCTCTGGCCGCACGCTATGCGCCGCCACGCTGGTCCCCGCGATCAGTCCGCCCCCGCCAACGGGCGCGGCCACCACATCCAGGTCGGGCCAATCCTCCAGCAGCTCTAGCGCCGCTGTCCCCTGCCCCGCGATGATGTATGGATCATTGTAGGGCGGGACGAGGGTGAGTCCGCGCTCCTCGGCGATGGCCCGCGTGAACGCCTCGCGATCCTGTGTCATGCGATCATAGAGCTGAATCTCGGCGCCGTAGCCCCGCGTCGCCGCGACCTTGACGGAGGGCGCGTCGGTCGGCATGCAGATGACAGTGGGCGCGCCAAAGAGCTTGCCGCAGAGCGCCACAGCCTGCGCATGATTGCCCGACGAGAAGGCGATGATGCCGCGCCGCCGCTCCTCATCACTCAGGCTGGCGATCCGGTTGTAGGCGCCGCGAAACTTGAAGGCGCCCGCGCGCTGGAATAGCTCGCATTTCAGCCACACCTCTGCGCCCGCCTGGTCGTTGAAGCTGGTCGAGCGCAAGACAGGCGTGCGATGGGCTACCCCGCGCAGCCGTTCCGCCGCCGCACGCACGTCCGCGCCAGTGATCGCCAGCCCCGCCGTCACCTGGCCGTCCCGCGTCACATCACTCGCCATCCCGTGAAGACCTTTCCTGCGCTGTTCGCGCGCTCACTTCGTCGCCTCTGGTGGAAAACATACGTCGCCACGCGACGCCACACCGCCCACCTGTCACGTCGGGCCCGACACAGCCAGCCCAAATCGCTCGTCCGCCCAGAGGAAATAGCCCGGCAGGTCGCCGAACGCGCCCACTTTGGAGGCTTCATCCAGCCAGGCCAGCGCCCGCCCGTCGCCTGCATGAGCCAGCGCCGCCCGCGCCTCAGCGATACCCAGCCGCGCGAATTGCTCCACATCCACGCCAGCGCGCGTCTCCTCAGTCGCCTCGCGAGCGCGCCAGAGCAGCGGAGCATCCTCTGGCTGACCAAACCGCGCCACCACCGCGACCAGCGTATAGAGCGCCTCGCTGGCGCCGACCCCGCGCGCCTCGTGCGCCGCGATCTCCTGCGCTAGCAGCCACAGCGCCAGCGGGCGGTCCGTCGGGCGGAGATCGAGCGCCAGCGCGGCAGCGACCTCCGCGCGCAGTCGCTCGCGCGCCGCCGCCGTCTCGTCGCCCCCATAGGCGACCACCTCGCGCCCGGAGCCTGCCCGCAGGCGTGCGAGCGTGGCGTCTCTCGACTCATTGGCCATGCGATGTGTCCTCGCGCCGCTCGGCTACTCGTCCGGCTGCTCGTCGGCGTCGAGCGAGCGCACCTCGGCGACTTCCGTCTTGAGCGCCCGCACGAACTCCTTGACCACCGGGTCCTCGCGCGCCGCCTTCTCCAGATGTTCCGTTGAGCGGCGGGGCTTCGCGGCAGGGCGCTCGCGAACCTCGCTCCGCCCACTGTTTCCACGCTCGCCGTCAGTCACACCCGCCACGCCAGTTGGCGCGTCGGCGGGAGCCTGTGCGCGTGTGGCTGCCCGCCGCTCGTAGACATGTGGCGCCGGAGCCGACTGCGCCGCCGAAGCGTCGCCGTCCAGCGGCGCTGGCTCATTGCGCGCTTCCTGCTGAACCCGGTTTCTGACGACCTCGCCAGAAACTGCCTCGCTCGCGGATACCACTCGCACCCGTAGCGTCGCGCCAAGCGCCTGCTCCAGCGCCCACTCGATAATCTGCCGCATATTCTGGTCGCGCAGCTTCGTCACGTGTGCGTCAAACTTCGCCCGCAAGATCAGGGTTGGCGGCGAGCCGGGCTCGCAGCGGGCCGGATCAACCGCGCTAAGCAAGCCACTCACCATTGCGCCCATCGGCGGCTTCTGGCGGCAGAGCTTGCGGATCAGTGGCCAGCTATCGAGCGCCTCGGCCACCCAATCGCGCCCATCACCTGCGGCTGGCATGGCGCTGTGTGGCGCGCTGTCAACCTCGACGGCGGGCGCCGGATCGTGGCGGCGCGGCTCCTCTGGCGCTCGCTCCCGCGTGGCGGGCGCGCTGTGCGGAGTGGCGCCATTCGTCGGCCCGGACCACGTTCCCGCATCGACCGCCGCCAGGTCCAGGCTCGCCGGAGCCGGAGCGGCCGCCACCCGTGTCCGTGGTGGAGGCGCATCAGCCAACGGCGTGACCTCGGCGCGTGGCGGCGGCGCTTTGGCTGGGCTGGCGGGAGCGACTGATGGAGCAGCCACGCCTCGCCGCACGCTCAGGCATTCCAGCAGCGACAGCTCTACCGCGAGTTGCGGCACAGGCAGTCCCTTCGGTGGCGCCTCATTGCGCGCGAAGACCCGCGCGCAGGCCATTAGATCATCCAGTGAGAAGCGCGCCGCCAACGCTTCTAGCTCGCGCGCCTCCTCCGCCGTCACATCTAGCGCCGCCGTCAGGTCCGCGCCCGCCCGCGCGAGCATTAACCCACGCCACTCCTCAGCGAGTTGGCCATTGAGCTGGCGCAGGTCAGCGCCGCCCTTCACCAGCGCGTCAAGCAGGTCGAGCGCGGCGGCGGCGTTGTCGTCTGCGATGTACGCAATGATCTGGCGGAGCGAGCCGACATCGGCCAGCCCCAGCATTGACCGGACACCCTCAACCGCGATCCGCTGTCCACTGAAGGCCACCGCCTGATCGAGCAGGCTCAAAGCGTCACGCAGGCCACCCTGCGCCGCTCGCGCCAGCAGATCCGCCGCCGCTGGCTCCAGCTCCAGCCCCTCGCCCTTCGCTACATGCCGCAACCGCGCCACAATGTCCGCCGTGCGGATGCGCCGGAAGTCGAACCGCTGGCAGCGCGACACGACCGTTGGCAGCATCTTGTGGGCCTCGGTCGTCGCAAAGACAAAGATGACATGCGGCGGCGGCTCCTCCAGCGTCTTCAGTAGCGCATTCCACGCTGACGTTGACAACATGTGCGCCTCGTCGATGATGTACACGCGGGAGCGTCCGCCCGCGCTCATCGTGCCAACCGACTTGCGCAGTTCCCGCACATCGTCCACGCCATTGTTGGAGGCGGCGTCAATCTCAATCACATCGGGCGAGCGCCCGGACGCGATTTCCTGGCAGGAGAGACATTCGTCGCATGGCTCGCCGTCGCGCGGATGCTCGCAGTTGATCGCCTTCGCCAGCAGACGCGCCGCGCTGGTCTTACCCGTGCCACGCGGCCCACAGAAGAGGTACGCGTGCGAGAGCCGTCCGTCGCGCACGGCGTTGAGCAGGGTACGCACGACAGCCTCCTGACCTACCAGGTCGGAGAACGTCTGCGAGCGCCATTTGCGATAGAGTGACTGCGACGGCATGGAACGCCTCGGAAGCTGTCAATTCGCCAGCGGTTGTCTGCCCGCGCGCTGCGCCAGTCGTATACCGTTCGCGACACGCGCTTTCCCACAGTGTACGACGAAGGAGGCGCGAGCGTGGCGCCAGAGGCCTGACCGTCAGCCATCACGATCAGCGCGAGAGTGAGGAATGTTCGCCAATGTGAGGTTGTGTTGAGGGAGATAGTGCGGTCGCGCACCCGCCGTCGGTTCGCATCTGCCAGCCCCCGTTACCGTCCGACTCAGACCCAGCAAACCCGCGGCGCCCACCTTGACCC
Organism: Ktedonobacterales bacterium; assembly: GCA_036393135.1. Classification (GTDB taxonomy): domain Bacteria; phylum Chloroflexota; class Ktedonobacteria; order Ktedonobacterales; family JADMIN01; genus JAKAIY01. The sequence continues at coordinate 458 of DASVWQ010000196.1, read as the reverse complement.
ACTTACCGCTGCTTCGTTCCCGACCTGACGGGGTTCGCAGGTATGTGTCGCGCGGGGACTGAATCCTCATAATCTTCTAGCACAGACAGGACTGGGGCGACGCAACTCTCGGGCGGGAATTCAGCCCTGCATAGGGAGCGTTTCAGGTACAGGGAAGCCCCAACTCCCCGCCTAGCGCGACCTCGCGGATAGTGTACCGCACAAGCGGAGCGCCGTCAAACGTCAGCGCCTGTCTGGATCGCGCATGGGAGAAACGGCTCGCGCCGGAGGCCAGCCACAGGGCGGGCGCTCCGGCGCGAGTCTCTGCCTCGATGGGCGGTAGGTGATGACCTACGCGAACGGCATCACCGGCAGCTTGATCTTGTCACCCGACACAGCCGACAGAATCGCGGCGAGCGCGACATACCAGGCGGCAATCGCGGTCGCGATGCCCACATAACCACCGATCTGGGTCATGC
>DASVWQ010000195.1:0-18840 GCA_036393135.1 Ktedonobacterales bacterium | reverse complement strand
GAGCGCGCCCGCGCGGCGCTGGCCGGAGCCGATGCGGTGGTCGTCTGGGCGCCCGATCCCGCTGGCGAGGTGGCGGCTCGCCTGGCGCGGCTAGGCGTGGGGCGGGCGATTGTCGCGCCCGCACAGCCGCCCGCCAACCAGCCCGCCGCCCCACACACTGCCGTCTGGCTGGCCGACGCCCTGCGCCCGCTCGGCATGGCGCCGCCAACTGACCCCGCCACGCTGGCGGCCCATCTCGCCCCGCTCCGCGCGCCCGCCGAGGCCAGCGCCGAGGCCCAGACGCTCTGGCGCCGCTGGGAGTTGGGGCGGCGTGTTGTGGCGCTGCACCCCGGCAGCGGCTCACCCGCCAAGCGCTGGCCCGCCGAGCGATTCGCCGAGGTGTCGCGGCTGGCGCGCGACGCAGGCTATCAGCCGCTGCTGCTGGCGGGCGAGGCCGACGCGCAGGCCCTCGCCGAGACACAGGCGGCGCTGGCGCGGCTGGGTGGCGCGGCGGTAGCGGCGCGTGGGCTGGCGCTGGCGACGGTGGCGGCGCTGCTGGCGCGCTGCGCGGGCTATATTGGCTGCGATTCCGGCGTGTCGCATCTCGCCGGGCTGGTGGGCGCGCCGACGGTCGCCATCTTCGGGCCGACCGCTCCCGCGCGCTGGGCGCCGCTCGGCCCGCGTGTCCGCACGGCGCAAGCTCCTGACCGCCGTCTCGACCAACTCGCCGCCGCAGCCGTCTGGGCCACGCTCGTCGCGCTGATCGGCGACACCGACGCCACCTGACGCCGCGCCACAGAAGTACTATCCCACGCGGGCCATTCTGGCGCGCAGCGAGCGCCGCTGCTACACTAACGGATGTCCGCGCCCGACAGCCGCGCGGGCCACGAGCTGTATGGGCCACCAGGGAAGAGCGCCCGGCCCACGACGAGCCGCCACCACGACACGAGATGGGCCAGCACGGCGATTAGGGAGAGTGAGCGCACGCCGCATGAGACGACTGAGCGGGCTTGATCGTCTGGTACAGTCCTTCCAGCACAACTGGGAGACCAATCCGCAGTTCCGCGCGCTCTGGAGCGGCGTGCTGGGCCTCACCATCATCATTGTGATGTGCGCATGCATGGGCTTCGCGTTCACCTTCGCAGGCTCCGCCGCCGCCCGGATCTCCGGCACGAATGCCACCACCTACCAGCCCCCGGCCAATGGCACCGTGAAGGCGGGCAGCGCCGACAGCCAGCTCAGCTTCCCGACGCCGACCATCCCCGCCTGGGCCACGCCGCAGATTCCCGCCACCTCGCCCATCCCGCCCTCGCAGACGCCCGCGCCCACGCCGACCGCGCTGCCCACGGCGACGCCCGTGCCGACCAGCCCGCCAGGTGGCGGCGGTGGTGGCGGAGGCGGCGGCGGTGGCGGCGGTGGCCACATCAACATCACTGCCGTGAATCCAAATCCGATGAAGGCTAGCGCAAGCGCGCAAGTCTCAATCCACACCAGCGTGCCGAACGTGCAGTTCCAGGTGAATGTTCTCTGGCCGGGTACCCAATTCGCGCCGAGCGCCCAAGGGACTACCGACGCGAACGGAGATGCCACATTCACCGTCAATGTTCCGCCGGGCTGCAATGGCACAACGCAATTCTGGATTCAGACGAATGGTTCTGGCCAGACCAATACGAACGAGCAGTGCACGCCGTAGACTGACCGCGGCGACCACCCCGCCTAGCGCGACCGCCGTGTATCGGCGAGCGGGAAGCCGACGCTGAAGATGCTGCCGCGACCCGGCTCGCTTTGCACATCTTTCACGCCGTGATGCGAGTCCATGATGATGCGGACGATGGCGAGGCCCTGTCCCTGTCCGGGAATGTGCCGCCCGTCGATCTCTTCCGTCACGCGGGTGCTGCGGTCCCAGATGAGCTTCTGCTTGTCCTCCGGGATGCCGATGCCGTTGTCTTTGACTGACAGCCAAACATACCTGGCGTCCGCATAGACTGAGACATGGACATGCCCGCCCGCCGGGGTGTATTTGATGGCATTGCTGATGAGGTTGCGGGCCACCTGACACGCCCGCTCCGTGTCGATCATCGCCTGCGGCAGCGGTTGGGTTGGCGGTTCCATGGTGAGCGTCACGCCATTATCGAATGCGAAGAAGCGCTGCTCCTCCACCGCCTTGCGCGCCTGCTCGGCGAGGTCTCCCCGCGCCAGACTGACACGCCACGAGCCTGCGTCCCGTAGCGCGACCACCCCCAGATCATCTATCAGCAGCTTGACGCTCTGATACGCGCCAAGCCCCGCCTGGACCAGGTGCGCATACGTCGCGTCGAACGCGCTCTGATAGCGCGTGCGGAGGTGCGCAAGCGTGTCACCCATCGCCTGGAGTGGTCTAGCGATCTCGTGCGTCACCATATTGACATTATGCGCGCGGACATTCTCCACCTCGCGCTGCGCGGTGATGTCGCGCCCCAGCAGGGTGAGCTGGGCGGGGCCACCCTGCGGCGGCATATAGGTCACGTTGAATGACACCACCCGATTGATGGGCGCCGGGCCATACGACCCGTTCTCGCTCTCCGACGCGGAAAACACGGGAAACTCGCTCTCCATGTTCGCGCGGTCCTGGCGAGTCTCCAGGGCTGTGGCGAGCTGGCAATGCCCATGCTTCCCGCAGAGCAGGCAGTTGGCGCTGTTTTGCGGCCCCTGCGCCGCGCCGAAAGCATGGCAGGCGACAGTATTCTCTAGCTGCCTGGGGTCGTCTCCCAGGAACCGCGCGAACGCCTCGTTCACCTGAATGAGCTTGAGCGCGCCGTTCACCACGGCGATCCCATCGGACGCCGACTTGAAAATGGCCTCCTGCCGCCTGGCCGCCAGATACGCCCGCCGGAAGAGTTGCGCGTTCTCCAGCGCGGCAGCGGCGATTGGGCTGAACGCCTTCATCGCATCGACATCGCGACGACTGAAAGCCTGCTCGCGGGCCAGAGACGCGACCCCGTAGAGGTGGCCTTTCGAGATAAGCGGCGCACAGAGCATCGAAACCGCGTACCCGGCCCGCAGCATATCAGTATGCCGCCCGGAGACATCCTGCGGTGTCAGTGTCTCGAACGATGTCTGCTTCTCGCGCGCGGCCTGGGCAGCCTTCGATAGCGGATCATCCAACCGGATAACGGCGCCGTGCAGTGTCTCGGCGCCAGAGCCGCTTGCGGCGATCACCGTGAGCGCCTGCGCTCGCTCGTCATAGCGATAGATCAGCGCCCGCTCAAAGGCGATGACGCCCTCGATGCTCCCGATGATCCCGCGGAACACTTCGCGCTCGTCCCGTGTGCTCACAATGGCGTTCGAGGCGCTCAGCAGCGCCCGCAGCACGTTGGCCTGGGCATGGTAGTTCTCCAGTGTCACCGCCTGGCGCATCGCCGTGGCGGCCTGACGCGCGAAGGAGAACAGCGCCTGTTCCTGGCGCTCACTGAAGACGCCCGACTGATCGTGCGAAATGACCAGCGCGCCCACCACCGTGTTCTCGAGGACGATGCGCGTGGCGGCCAGCGAACTGATCGCGGGCGCGCTCTGGCCGGAGCTAAGGCGATAGGTCGGCTGGTCGGTGATGTCGTTGAGGACATAGGCGCCGCCGCCAAATGTTGGCCGGGCGCTGACGGCCTTCTCAATGGCCTTCAGGATGACATCTGGAGTACTCTGGGCGTCAACGCTGATCGGCGCGCTGTTCTCGACAATCATCGCGAGGCTGGGGGCGATCAGGTGATGGCGGTTGCGCAGGGCGATCCATACGCCTGAGCAATCCAGGCTGACGGCGACGAGGAAGGCGATATCCTGAAGCGCCTTGACTGGCCAGGCGTTTTCCGGCGATGGGTGAAAACCCGGATTCGACATGCGCGCCACTCTCTCTTGCTTCGGCGCCACGCCAGTCGGCGCGGCGCGCCAGATGTTCAAGTAGAGATGTCAAGACAAAGTGTGAAACCAGTCACAATACAAACACACGGTTTCGCCATACGCCGAACTCAGCTTAGTAGTCTAGCATAGGCTCTCCGCGCCGTCAAAAACTGAGGACTCATCCCACCTCCCGCGCCACAGGTCTGGCGGCGCCACCCCAGCCAGCCGTGTCGGGGGACAAAGCGCGCCACCATTGCGACGCTCCCGCGCAGTTGCTATAATGGGGCGCAACCATTTCCGCTCGACGCATGGAGCCGCCGGCGCGCTTCTACCCCGTTCATGCCGCGACCGCGCGACTCCGAGCGCCACACGCCGCTGGCGCCACTATGGGGACGAACGATGATCGGACGCATCCTGAAGAACCGCTACAAGCTAGTGGATGAGCGCGGGCGCGGCAGCATGGCCACCGTCTACATCGGGCGCGACCTGGAGACGAACCGCATCTACGCGGTGAAGGCGCTCAGCCGTGAAGCCGCCGCCGACAGCGAGCTGTCCGAGCGCTTCAAGCGCGAATTTGAGCTGCTCTCGCGCATCTCTGGCCCGCATGTCGTCGCGCCAGTTGACTTTGGCGAGGACAAGGGCGTCCTCTTCATCGTGATGGACTATGTGGACGGCCACACGCTCAAACACGCCGTCCTCACCGGCGGGCCATTCCAGCCGCGCCGCGCCATCGATGTGATCGAGCAATCGGCGGCGGGCGTGGCCTCGGCGGCCTCGCGCGGCGTCACCCACCGCGACATCAAACCGCAGAACCTGCTGCTGATGGTGGATGGCACCGTCAAGCTGACCGATTTTGGCCTGGCGCGCAGCCACGAGTCGAAGGACATCACCGTCACAGGCTTCTTCGTCGGCACGCCCTACTACGTCGCGCCGGAGCAGGTGGAGAACAGCCGCCGGGTGGACACGCGCGCCGACCTCTATTCGCTCGGCTGTGTGTTCTTCGAGCTACTGACCGGGCGTGTCCCATTCGAGGGCGAGCACGCCTGGGACGTAGTGATGAAACATCTCAACTCACCGATCCCCAGTGTCACGGCGCTGCGCCCCGACCTCTCGCCCGCCTACGACGCCTTCTTCCAGCGCGCCCTGGCCAAGCGCCCAGAGGCCCGCTTCCAGTCGGCGGCGGAGTTCACAGAGGCGGCGGACGCGCTGCTCGGCGGAAGCCAGGCCCCGCAAGCGGGCGCCGCATCGGGCGCGCTGGACGCGAGTGCGGCGGGGCGCGCGGTATCCGCACTGGTCGAAATGAGCGCGGGCCAAATCTTCGCGCTGACGGCGGCTGATATGGTCATCGGACGCAGCGACCCCCAGCGCAACGTCTTTCCTGACATCGATCTCCTGCCGCTGGATCCCAACCAGACGGTCTCCCGGCGCCATGCGCGTCTGATGCGCCGCGATGGTCACTGCTACGTCGAGGACCTGAACGCATTCAACCGCACCAGGGTGAATGGTCGCCCACTCGTACCGCATGAAGACGTAGAACTTCACGATGGTGATACACTTCGTCTCGGCAATATCGATCTCCGCTTCGAGGCCCGTGGGCGGTGACTTGAGCGGCGCAACGGAGGTATTCGGTTCTATGAGTCTCGCATTTGGCGCCATGCAGCCCCTGGCCGTGGCGGCGGCGGCTCTCAGCCATGGGCTGCTGGTCGCGGCCGCGGGCGTCGTGGTGGTGGTAGCTATCGTGCTGGTGTTTGTGATGGTGCTGCGGGGCGCAGGCTCTTCGCGCCGAAATGCCAGTGGGCTTGGCTTCGATCCACGGGACGGCCAGGTGGGTCAGCCCCACAATCCGGCCAGCGACGCCGGGCAGGCGGGACCCTGGAACGACGGGCGTTCCGGCGATCCCTATGGCGCCGCCGACCAGGGCGCCTATGGCCGGGGCGCCTATGGCCAGCAGCCGAACGGCGGCTTCGACCAGGGCGCCTATGGCCAACAGCCCGGCTGGGGCGCGCCCGCGGGCGGCCAGCCGCAGTGGAATGAGCCTGCTCCGGGCGTCGGTCAGGCGCCCAGTCAGAACGACTGGGGCGCGCCGCAGCCCGCCGCGAATCCGTGGAATGCGCCCGCTGGCGGTGGCCAGCAGTGGAACAACGCGCCCGCCGCGACCCGCCCCGGCGCTAGCGACGGGCATCCGTGGGACGCGCCGCAGCAGCCACAGCCAGCCTCTGCCTGGGACGCCCAACCGCAGCAGCCGCAGCAGCCGCCCGCCTGGGACGCCCAACCGCAACAGCCGCCCGCCTGGGACGCCCAACCGCAGCAGCCGCCCGCCTGGGACGTGCCGCAGCAGCCGCAGTCCGCGCCGGCCTGGGGCCAGCAGCAGCCCGTTCCGCAACCACAGAGTCAGGGCGGGTGGAACCCTCAGCAGCCCAGCCAGCCATCCTGGGGCCAGCAGCAGCCCGTTCCGCAGCCGCAGAGTCAGGCTGGGTGGCCCACCCAGCAGCCCAGCCAGCCCGCATGGAACCAGCAGCCCGACCCCATGGCGCAGCCGACCGTGCAGCGCGGTGGCTCGCGTGGCGGCGGGCCGCGTCTCAGCGAGCGCAAGCCCGACGGCACAGGCCGCGAGTTCGACTTGCGCAAGGAGCGGCTGACGATTGGCCGCCACCGCGACAGCGATGTCTTCCTGGAAGACCTGGCGGTCTCGCGCCTGAATACCACCATCTCACACGACCCCAGCGGCGCCTTCATCCTCAAGGATGAAAACAGCGCCAATGGCACCTACGTCAATGGCGAGCGCGTCACCGAGCACACCCTGCAAGATGGCGACGAGGTGCAGGTCGGCCAGACAACGCTTATCTTCCATCAATAGCGGACCCTGCCTGGTCCGGTGAGGAGGCGCTTTCCCGTAGGGGCGTGCGCTTCTTCGCCGGGCCCTCTACCCTGACCCGACGCGCGACGCGGCGCCTGGCTCCCTTCAGCGTGGAGAGGCTCGAAGTGGCTGATCAAGATGAGACCTGGCGCGCCCACGACGATCTCGTTGGTAAGAGTCTGGGTAGCTGCGCCATCAGCGACCTGCTGGGCCAGGGCGGAATGGCGCGTGTCTACCGCGCGCGACAGAAACAACTCGACCGCGATGTCGCCATCAAAGTTCTGCCTCCGTACTATGCCTCCGACCAGAACTTCGTTGACCGCTTCCAGCTCGAAGCGCTGGCGCTGGCGCGTCTCTCACACCCCAACATCGTCATCATCCATGACGCGGGGCAGGAGCACGGCCTGCTCTACATCATCATGGAATATGTCTCCGGCGGCAATCTGCGGGACTACATCTCACCGCAAATGAAGCCCAGCGAGATCATCCGCATCATCCGCGAGGTGGCCAGCGCGCTCAGCTACGCCCACGAGCGCGGCATCATCCATCGCGATGTGAAGCCGGTGAATGTGCTGATGGATCCCGCGCGCCGCGCCGTCCTCAGCGACTTCGGCATCGCCAAGGTATTGGCCGCCAGCGCGGCGGTCACACGCAGCGGCGCGGGCGTCGGCACGCCGGAGTACATGTCGCCGGAGCAGTGCAAGGGCATTCAGGTGGACGCCCGCGCCGACATCTACGCACTCGGCGTGATGCTCTATGAGATGCTGACCGGCCACACGCCCTTCGAAGCCGACAACTACACCGCGCTGGCCCACTCGCACATCTACGAGCAACCACCCGATCCCGGAATCTTCAATCCGCGCATTTCGCCAGCCGTGAAGGCCGTCACCCTGAAGGCGCTGGCCAAGGACCCCAATGACCGCTTCCAGACGGCGATGGACATGGCGATCACGCTGGAGCAGGCGATGGCGGCGCAGCAACCGCTGCCCGCGCCCGACCAACGCCTCAGCCAGGGGCCGACGATGGGCGACCGCGCTCCGCAGTCTGGCGGGCAGACGCTGATCTGCCCGCGCTGCCAGCAGCGCAACTATCCCCAGCAGCGGTTTTGCTCATCGTGCGGCCTCGCGTTCGGTAATCCGCGCACGGCCGGCCCAGTCTCCGCCCATATGCCGACCGCCCAGCGCGCCGTGCCCAGCGGCGGCGTCACCTGCGCGGAATGCAAGATGCTCAATGGCCCGCTGGACAAGTTCTGCACGCGCTGTGGAGCAAACCTGCTGCGCGGCGTGCCGGGGCGGCGCTGCCACAAGTGCGGCGTGCAGAATGGCCCTGGTCTGCGCTTCTGCACCGCCTGCGGCGCCTCACTCTACTGAGTGGCGCCTGAGCGGCGTCCGCGCGCCACCGTCAGACCACAATCTCGGCCACCGACTCAGCGATGTGGGTCGGGCGATAGGGGAAGCGCTCAACCGCCTCGCGCCTCGTCACGCCTGTCAGCACCAGCGTCGTCGTCATGCCCGCCTCCATCCCGGCGATCACGTCAGTGTCCATCCGATCGCCGATCATCATCGAGGTCTCGGAGTGGCCGCCGAGCTGGCGCAGCGCCGAGCGCATCATCAGCGCATTCGGCTTGCCCACGTAGTAAGGTTTCACTCCGGTCGCCTCATAGATCAGCGCCGCCACCGCGCCTGTCGCTGGCACGATGCCCGATTCCGTCGGCCCGATGACATCAGGATTCGTCGCGATGAAGCGCGCTCCCGCGTGGATCAGCCGCACCGCCTGGGTCAACCGCACGAAACTGTACGAGAGCGTCTCACCCAGCACCACATAGTCGGGCGCAGTGTCGGACAGGACGTAGCCGACATCGTGCAACGCGGTCGTTAGCCCGGCCTCGCCGATGACATAGGCCGAGCCGCCGGGCTGCTGGTGGCTGAGGAATTGCGCCGTCGCCAGCGCCGAGGTGTACAGCTCGTTCACCTCCACATGCAGGCCGCTCAGCGCCAGCCGCGCCTGTAAGTCGCGCTGGGTGTAGATCGAGTTATTCGTCAGGATCAGGAATGGTTTCTTCGCCGCCCGCAGCCGTCCGATGAAGTCGTCCGCGCCGGGGATGAGCTGGGCGCCTTTCACCAGCACGCCGTCCATGTCCATCAGATAGGTGTCGATCCGCTCAGGTGTGGTAGCGTTCATCACGGGCGACCTTTCTCACTCACCGACCGCGACCGGACGCGCCGCGCCGCTCGCGCCTCGCCGCCGCTCCACCGCTATAGTGGCCGAGGTATGGCGCTCAGCGCAAGTCTTTGCCCCAGCCGGGACTAGGCGGCGCGGCGCGCAAGGTGTAGCATGGCGCTGCGACCGACGGCGGAATAGCGACAGGAGCGACCTCATGGATGCCCAGTCCCCGGACGAGACCGACGTGGAGGAGACCGAGCCAACTGACGCGGTGGCGCCTGAGGCGAGCGCTCTGGGCGCGCCGCGCAGGCGTGGCTCGCGGCGAGCGCGGCGACGGCGACGGCAGCGCGCGGCGGCGGGCGAGGCGCGCCTGCGGGTGGCGCTCTGCCGCGCTGGCGTCACCCGCCAGGACCCCACGCCCGACGAGATCGCCGCGACGCTGGGCCAGGCCACCGATGTCATCTGGACCGATGTGCAGGGCGAGCCTGCGGGCGCGTACCAGCGGCTCAGCGGGCTGTACCACCTCAGCCCCAGCATCCAGGAAATCATCATGGACGAGGCCGCCCGCTCGCGTCTGGTCGAGAGCCACGGAACCTTCGCCGCCGTCGTCCACAGCATCGGCTTCGATGAGCAGCTCGAAGACGCCATCATCAACCGCGTCACGATCATCTTTGGCCAGGGCTTCCTCATCACCATGCACCGCGAGCCAGCCCCCTGGCTCGACCAGCTCTGGACGCTGGCGCAGAAGGATGGCGGCTCCGACGGGCTGATGGGGCGCGGCCTCGCCCACCTGCTCCACAACATTCTCGATACCCTGGTGGACAGCTACTTCCCTGTCCTCGACCTGCTCGACGACCTGATCGACCAACTCGAAGACGCCACCGTCAACGATACCTCGAATACCGTGCAGGTGCGCCTCTTCCGCATGAAACGGGCGACGGCGGCGCTGCGCCGCGTCATTAGCCCGCAGGTCGAGCTGACGAACTCGCTCATTACCCGTACCGGCGCGCTCATCCCGACCGAGATCGAGCCATACTTCGCCGACGTGCGCGACCACATGATGCGCGTCTTCGAGCTGCTCGACTCCTATCGCGACCTGCTCAGCGGCCTGCTGGATGTCTACCTCACGACCGTCTCCAACCGGCTCAACGGGGTGATGAAGCAGCTCACGATCATCGCTACCATCTTCATGCCGATCACCTTCATCACTGGCGTCTTTGGCATGAACTTCGGCCACATGCCCCAGGTGGAGCATGACGCCGGCTTTAACTTCTGGTGGGTGATCCTTGCCATGATCGTCCTCTCTGTCGGGCAAATCTGGTATTTCCGCAAGCGCGGCTGGATGTAGCGCGCTCCATGTGGCGCGTCGGGTCGCGCCGCCCGGCGAAACACGCTATACTCATGGCGACAAGCGCAACGGCATCCGCAGGCGAATGTCCGGTTCGGGAGGGGTAGACATGGCCCAGGCGACACCATCAGACGATCAGAACATGGCGGCGCTGACGTTCGCGCCCGTGGAAGACATCGTGGGCTTCAAATTGATTGCCCGCGACAACGGGCGCGCTGTGGTCCTCTTCAGCCCGACCGCGCGCCACGTCAACCCAATGGGGACGCTCTCTGGCGGCATCCTCTGCGACATCGCCGACGCCGCGATGAACGCGGCCTACTCGACCACCCTCCAGGACGGCGAAACCTTTACCACGCTGGAGATGAAGATCAACTACCTCAAGCCTGTCTGGCGCTCGACCCTGCGCGCCGAGGGCTGGGTGGTGAAGGCCGGCCGCACCATCGGCCTCGCCGAGTGCGACATCTACGACGAGAACGGCAGCCTGGTCGCCCGCGCCACCAGCACCTGCATGACGCTGCGCGGCGAAGCGGCGGTCGGGCGCTGACATCGGCGCGCCGTCTCGCCCCTCGGTTGCCCGCGCCACGACTCCAGGCAGGCTGGCGCTGCGTTTCTCTGCCTCGCCAGCCCCCATTTCGTGACGTATCTGACCCTTTGTACGTAAATTGGCGATACTTGACGCGACAAATGACTTTTTATGCAGTATGATGGAAGCACGTTGTTGACACAGTTTGTCCCTGGCATACGCTCACCCCACCGCATGGATTCGGCTGCGTGAGCGCGCTTCGACCGAGGCGGGACGCCGGTTGCCCGCCCCTGCGCATTGATCCGAGACAGATCGCGCTGTTGTGTGAGGACGGGCGGCGCTATGCGAGCGCCGCCCAGCGGAACAGGCAGACTCGGGAGGTCGCGCATGAGTACCCCAACCCCCGCGATGAAGAAACTGATCAACAAACCTGAAGACGTCGTGAAGGAAGCGCTGGCAGGCATGGCGGTTGCCCATGCCGACCTGATCCGCGTGGATGTTGAGCAGCAGCTCGTCATCCGCAAAGACGCGCCAGTCAGCGGCAAGGTTGGCGTCATCTCTGGCGGCGGCAGCGGCCATGAGCCGATGCACGGCGGCTATGTGGGCCGAGGAATGCTCGACGCCGCCTGCCCTGGCGCGGTCTTCACATCGCCGGTCCCCGACCAGATGCTCGCGGCGACCAAGGCCGTCAACGGCGGCGCGGGCGTCCTCCACATCGTCAAGAACTACACTGGCGACGTGATGAACTTCGAGATGGCCTCTGAACTGGCCCAGGCCGACAACATCGAGGTCGAGAGCGTCGTGATCGATGACGACGTGGCCGTCAAGGACAGTCTCTACACCGCCGGGCGGCGCGGCGTCGGGACCACAGTGCTCGCCGAGAAGATTTGCGGCGCGGGCGCTGACGCCGGGATGAACCTGAAGCAGGTCGCCGACCTCTGCCGCAAGGTCAACGCAAATGGCCGCAGCATGGGCATGGCGCTGACCCCGTGTACCACGCCCGCCGCTGGCAAGCCCACCTTCGAGCTGGGCGCCGACGAGATGGAAATCGGCATCGGCATCCACGGCGAGCCTGGGCGCACCCGCATGAAGCTGGCTCCGGCGGCGCAGATCGCCGAGTTGCTGGTCAACCCAGTCCTTGACGACCTGCCCTTCAAGTCCGGTGACAGCGTGCTGGCCTTCGTCAATGGCATGGGTGGCACCCCACTCATGGAGCTGTATGTCATGTTCAATGAGGTCAATCGCATCCTCAAGGGGCGTGGTATCAGCATTGGCCGCAACCTGGTCGGCAACTACATCACTTCGCTGGAGATGGCGGGCTGCTCGGTCACGCTGCTGCGCCTGGACGACGAGATGACGCGGCTCTGGGACGCGCCCGTCCACACACCCGCCCTGCGCTGGGGCATCTGATCCTTCTCCACATCCGAGCCTCGCGACCACACTTCTCATGACCGTAAACACCGCCCCGCTTTTGGCAGCGGCGCGGGTAGAGCGGCGCGAAAGCGCCTCAACCACAGGAGGTTGACGGCATGGCTGACGAAAAGTATGTGTTAGCGCTGGATCAAGGAACAACCAGCTCGCGCGCGATCCTCTTCAACCACGAGGGGCGCGCGGTGGCAACCGCTAACCGCGAGTTCCCCCAGATCTATCCCCAGCCCGCGTGGGTCGAGCACAACCCGGAAGACATTTGGGCCTCGCAGCTCGCCACGGCGCAGACCGTCATGAACGAGAAAGGCCTCACCGCCGCGAACATCGCCGCGATTGGCATCACCAATCAGCGCGAGACAACCCTGGTGTGGGACAAGAACACGGGCGCCTCACTGATGAACGCCATCGTCTGGCAGGACCGCCGCACCGCGTCCTACTGCGATCAGCTCAAGAGCGAGGGCTGGGAGCAGAAGGTCCGCGAGAAGACGGGCCTCGTCATCGACGCCTACTTCTCCGGCACAAAGGTCCGCTGGATGCTGGAAAACGTCGCGGGCGCGCGGGAGCGGGCCGAGCGCGGTGAGTTGCTCTTTGGCAACGTGGACACTTACCTGATCTGGCGGCTCACGGGCGGGAAGTCGCACACCACCGACTATTCGAACGCCTCACGCACGATGCTGTTCAACATCCACACGCTCGACTGGGATGACGAAATCCTGGCCAAGCTCAACATCCCGCGCTCCATGCTGCCGAAGCCGTGCCAGAGCAGCGAGGTCTATGGCGAGACGGAGACCAACCTCTTCGGCGGCGCCATCCCCATCGCTGGGGACGCGGGCGACCAGCAGGCGGCGACCTTCGGCCAGGCGTGCTTCGAGCCAGGCATGGCGAAGAATACGTATGGGACCGGCAGCTTCATGCTACTGAACACTGGCTCCAAGGCCGAAGTCTCTAAGAGCGGCCTGATCACCACGGTTGGCTGGGGCGTCGGCGGCCAGGTGACGTACTGCCTCGAAGGCAGCATCTTCATCACCGGAGCCGCTGTGCAATGGCTGCGCGACTCACTCAAGATCATCAGCACAGCGGCGGAGACCGAGACGCTGGTGTCTGGCACGAAGGACACTGGCGGCGTCTATCTCGTGCCAGCCTTCGTCGGCCTCGGCGCGCCTTACTGGGACCAGTACGCGCGCGGCACAATCGTCGGCCTCACCCGTGGCTCGGGCCGCGCCGAGATCACGCGCGCCGCGCTCGAAGCGGCGGCCTACCAGACCCGCGATGTCGCGCAGGCGATGGAGGCGGACTCTGGCGTCAAGCTCAAGGACCTGCGCGTGGACGGCGGCATGGTGGCGAATAACTGGCTGATGCAGTTCCAGGCCGACATCCTCGGCGTGCGGGTGCAGCGGCCAGTCGTCGCCGAGACCACCGCGCTTGGCGCCGCCTACCTGGCGGGCCTGGCGGTCGGCTACTGGAGCGGACTCCAGGATGTCACCAACAACTGGGCCGTGGACCGCACCTTCACCCCCACGATGAGCGAGGCAGAGCGCGAGAAGCTGTATGCCGGCTGGACCCGCGCTGTAGATCGCGCTCGCGACTGGGCGAAGGACGAGTAATCTCCGGCGAGCCGAGGTCGCTGGCCCGCGGGGCGCATGCTACAACGGCTGGCGACTCCGGCGCCGTCCGGGTCGGGTGGAACGCCACCCAGCCCACCCGCCACACACCGCGACGAATACGCGCAGTAGCAATCGGCCAGCGTGTGGCGTCGGCGTATCTTTCCTGCAGTGTCGTTCGTTTCATCTCATCAAGAACCGGGGTGGCGCTAGCGGCGGGCTGGTCGCGGGCGCGGATCGCGCGCCCGCGTTCGCCCCGGTCAAGACGACGCGACAGGACATTCATTCATTGTCTTGGGAGGGCAGAGGACATGGCATCAGATTTCACAAATCGCCGTGGTCTCGGCGGAGAACTGCTCGCCGAATTCTTCGGCACGTTGGTCCTGATCCTGTTTGGCGACGGCGTGGTCGCCGTAGTGCTGCTGTTCCTTGGCTTCGGAGCCAGCTCCGGCTCAGCTAACAGCGCCTCCTGGCTGCTAATCAACTGGGGGTGGGGCTTCGCGGTCATGCTCGGCGTCTTCGTCGCAGGCTCCATTAGCGGCGCGCACTTGAATCCCGCCGTGACCATTGGCCTGGCGGTACGCGGCGTGTTCGCATGGAACAAGGTCATCTGGTACATCATCGCCCAGGTGGTGGGAGCGTTTGTTGCGGCGCTGCTGCTCTTCATCGAGTACAACACCGGCATTACCTCCTTTGAGACAAAGAACCACCTTGTGCGTGGCTCACTGGAGAGCGCCACTGGCGCCACCCAGTTCTTCTTCACCTATCCCCACACGACCCTGGGCGGCGCTGTGGTGCCAATCTGGAACGCGACCTTCGACGAAATCCTCGGCACCTTCCTGCTGGTCTACCTGATTCTCGCCATTACCGACGCCCGCAGCGCGCCACCGCTCGCCAATCTGGCGCCATTCATCATTGGCCTACTGGTCGTGGCGATTGGCATGTCGTTCGGCGTGGACTCTGGCTACGCCATCAATCCCGCGCGTGACTTCGGGCCGCGCCTCTTCGCCTTCTTCGCTGGCTGGGGAACGGCAGCGTTACCAGGAAACGGAGTTGACTTCTCCAACTACTTCTGGGTACCAATAGTCGCGCCCATCGTCGGCGGCATCCTCGCGGCGCTCGTGTTCAACTACACGCTGCATCCCGTGCTGGAAGCTCGCAAGTCCGGCGACAAGTAGCTCCAGGTCTCCCGGTCGCGTCCGTGTCCGTGACGTGATTGGGAGACGAGTCTCTGGTTGGCTGACGCCGCGCGCGCTATCATCTGCATAGCGGATATCCGCGAAGCGCAAATGATAGCGTGCGCGCGTCTCTCCGCCTCCTTCAGGCGACCGGGCGCTACGGCGCCGTGCGTGCGGGAGGCCGCAGATCGAGCCGAGGAGGGACCGAGACATGCCATCTTTAAATATCGCGACACGCTCTGATGCTCTCGACCGCATGGCCGCCGAGACCTTCGATGTCCTCGTCATCGGCGGCGGCATCACCGGGCTGGGGGTGGCGCTCGACGCCGCCGCGCGGGGCTATACCGTCGCGCTGGTGGACAAGGGTGACTTTGGCGGCTCGACCAGCAGCAAATCGACCAAGCTGGTGCATGGCGGCATCCGCTACCTGCCACAGTTCGACTTCGCGCTGGTGCACGAGGCGCTGGTCGAGCGCGGGACGCTCATGCGCAACGCTCCCTTCCTGGTGCGCCCGCTGCCATTCCTCCTGCCGCTCTACGAAGACGCCAGAAAGCCGCTCGGCATCCCCTTCGCCCCGCCCAATGGCATCGGCATGGGATTGCTGCTGACCACTGGCCTCGTGCTCTATGACGCGCTGGCTGGCCGACGCGGCTTCCCCCGCCACAAGCGCATCAGCGTGGAGCAGGCGCTGACCCTCGCGCCACACCTGCGCGGCGAGGGCCTGAAAGAGACCTTCATCTATTACGACGGCCAGACCAACGACACCCGCCTGGTGGTCGCAGTGCTGCGCACGGCCAGCCGCTTTGGCGCCGCAATCGCCAACTACGCCGCCGTGACAGGCTTTGAGAAGGCCAACGGCAAGCTGGTCGCCGCGCACGTCCACGACGTTCTGGGCGACCGCGACATCACCATCCGCGCTCGCCACATCGTCAACGCGGGGGGCGTCTTCGCCGAGCGCATCGCGGCGCTGACAGGCGACGAGTCGAAGGTGCATGTCGCGCCGAGCAAGGGCGTCCACCTGATCGTCTCGAGCGAGCGGGTCGGTGTCACCGACACCGGCATTGTGCTGCCAGAGACCGACGATGGGCGCATCCTCTTCATCGTCCCCTGGGAGGAGCGCGCGATCATCGGCACCACCGACACCGGCGAGGGCGACCTCGACCATCCTGAGGCGACGCCGGAGGACATCGACTACCTGATCCGCCACGTCAACCGCTATCTCAACGTCAACCTGACCACTGACGACCTCATCAGCGCCTATGCTGGCTACCGGCCGCTGGTGAAGTCGCGCGAGCGCCCCTCCGCGAACCTCTCACGCACGCATGTCGTCGTGGAGGAGAACAACGGAATGGTGACGATTGTTGGCGGCAAGATGACCACCTACCGCCGCATGGCGCAGGATACCGTGGACACGCTGGCCAAGCGCGACCAGATGCCCGTGGCGCACCCCACCGAGAAGCTGGCGCTCTCCGGCGCCATCAACTGGAAGCAGGCGCGGGCCGAGCTGGCGCGGCGTTGCGAGGCGCTGGGCCTGGACCACGAGATCGAGACCTCGCTGGCCTTCAACTATGGCGGCCATGCGCTGGAGATTCTCGACCTGGTGGAGAAACGCCCGGAGCTGGCCGCACGCCTCATCCCCGATCTACCCTTCATCCGCGCCGACGTCATCTACGCTTGCCGCGAGGAGATGGCGATGCGCCTGGACGATGCGCTGGCCCGGCGTATGCGCATCGAGCTGGAGGACCGCTCGCGGGGGGCTGGCGTCGTGACTGAGGTGGCGAAACTGATGGCGAGCGAACTGGGCTGGCCAGAAAGCGTCGTCGCGAGCGAGATCGAACACTATACGTCGGCGGTGCGGCGCAGTCTCAGCGATGAGGGGCTGGCGCGGATCGCCGGACCACAGTAGCGCGGCGCCAGGAGGAATCAGATGCCTGTGGATAGCGCGGCGGTCTTCGCCTGGATCCAGCGCGCGGCGGCCCAACTGCATGCGCGGCGCGATGAGCTGACCCAGCTGGACTCTCCCATCGGCGACGCTGACCACGGTGTCAATATGGACCGTGGCTTCACCGCCGTCCTGGCGAAGTTCGACCTGCAGGGCGTCCCCGCCGACATCGGCGCCATCCTCAAAACGGTCGGCGCCACGCTCGTCTCGACCGTCGGCGGCGCCAGCGGCCCGCTCTATGGCACGGCGTTCCTGCGGGCGGGCATGGCGCTGGCAGGGAAGGAATCGCTCTCCGGCGAGGAGGTTGGCGCCGCGCTGGATGCCGCGCTGGAAGGCGTCAAGGCGCGCGGCAAGGCCCACGCGGGCGAGAAGACGATGATCGACGCGCTGGAGCCAGGCATCGCCGCCTATCACGCCGCCATCGCCGCCGGACAGGACACCTCGGCGGCGCTCACAGCGGCGGTGGACGCGGCGGAGCAGGGCATGCGCGACACCATCCCGATGCTGGCGACGAAGGGGCGCGCCAGCTACCTTGGCGAGCGCAGCATCGGCCACCAGGACCCCGGCGCCACGTCCAGCGCGCTGCTGCTGCGCGCGATGACCGACAAGGGCTAGCGCTATGACGGTGGGTATTGTGATCGTCTCGCACAGCCAGCGGCTGGCCGAGGGCGTGGTGGAGTTCGTCAGCGAGATGGCTCAGGGTCCGGTGGCCATCATCGCGGCTGGCGGCAAGGACACCGGCGAGCTTGGCACGTCGCTGGAGAAGATCAGCCGCGCGCTGGAGGCCGCCGAGAGCGGCGATGGCGTGCTGGTGCTGGTCGATGTGGGCAGCGCGGCCATGACGGCGCAGGTGGCGCTGGAGGCGCTATCCGCCGACCGTCGCGCCCGCATAATGCTGAGCGCGGCGCCGCTGGTGGAGGGCGCCTTTCTCGCGGCCATCCGGGCCAGCATGGGCAGCGACCTGGCGAGCGTGACCGCCGCCGCCAGCGAGGCGACGGAAATGGACAAGGGCTTGTAGCGGCCCCCACCCCCAACCCCTCCCCCGCGCGGCGGGAGAGGGGAGCGAAGGCGAGGGCCGCGTTGAGAGGGGGCGGGTAAACCCGCGTCTAAGGCCCTGGGGGAACCCTGAACCCACAGGGGGGCTTCGCTTCACTCGCCGTGCTTGCCACAAAGGCCGCCTTCGCGGCCTGGGTTCACTGGCGGAGAGTGTCACGCGGGGGCACATGCGACGTGGGGCTGAAGCCCCGGATCGACGGGCAAGCGCGGCATATTCCAGACCTTCAGGCCGTCGCGCGTGCTCCGGCCCGTTCAGGGCCGAGAGCCGCCCTCCCACCACACGGGCGCCTGCCCCACGCGACTCGTCCCGCCGATGACCCAGCCTGCGAAGGCAGGCTTCGTGGCCCGCAGGCCCTTCGCCGCGGGTTTACCCGCCCCATCGACCCGCGCTCATATGACCCGCGCTCATAGCCCACGACACACCAGTAGAAACCAGAGGAGGAGGCGTTACGATGGATGCCCCACAGTCTGACGCCGCCGTGACGCTGCGCGGCGTGGCCGCCTCGCCCGGCGTGGCGCTCGGCCCGGCCCTGCGCTACACATCTGGGCTAGCCACAACCACGCCCGCGCCATCTGCCTCCGCCGCGCCCGCTGACCCCGCCGAGGAGCAGCGGCAGGCCCGCGCCGCGCTAGCCACAGCCGCCGCAGAGCTACGCGCGCTGGCCCAGGCGGTCGGCAAGCGCGCCGGAGCCGACGAGGGCGAGATCTTCGAGGCGCAGGCGATGATGCTCGAAGACCCGACCATCCTCGACCGGGTGGACGAACTGCTCGCGGCGGGGCAGATCGGCGCGGGGGCGGCGCTGCGCCAGGCGGGCGAGGAGCAGGCGGCAGAGTTGGCCGCGCTCCCCGATCCGCTCTGGCAGGGGCGCGCCGCCGACGTGCGCGACGCCATCGG
>DASVWQ010000194.1:0-4621 GCA_036393135.1 Ktedonobacterales bacterium | reverse complement strand
CATGGAACACGACGCGACTTCTGACGAGATCAGCCTGACGATTGACGAGCTTTCCGAGCGGACCCAGACCCCCGTGCGCACGGTACGCTACTACATCGCGGAGGGTTTGCTGCCCGGCCCCGGCGCGCGGGGCAAGGGGGCCAGCTACAGCGAGGAGCATCTGCTGCGCCTGCGCCTGATTCGCCGCCTGACCGAGCGGCGGGCGCCCCTGGCCGAGATCCGCGAGGTCATGGCGCGGGTGACACCGGAGGAGATTCGCGCGCTGCTCGCCGAGGAAGACGCTCGCGCGGAGGCGCTGGAGCGCGCCGAGCAGGCCCAGGCCGTCTCGCCGCGCGCCTATATCGCGGCGCTGCTCGATCAGGCGCGGGCGCCGCGCTCGCCCTCGCAGCCGACATCCACGCCCAGGCCGGGCGCCAAGCCCTCGCGGTACATGGGTATTGGGACGGCGGCGCGGAGTGCGGCGAGTGGACCAGGTGGGATGAGTGGGGCGGCCAGCGAGACCAGCGCATGGAGGCGGGTCGAGCTGGCGCCGGGGGTCGAGCTGCATATTCGCCTGGAGGCGGAGAAACAGAACCAAACGCTGATCGAGCGATTGATCCAGGTCAGCGAGGAAGAATCGCGTGGGCGATGAGCGGGAACGAGTGGGAATGGCGCCACAACGGCGTCGGAGGAATGGGACCATGGCGGACAACGACCCCCAGGCGCCACGGGCGCAGGTAGACCTCACGATTCGGCAGGAAAAGACGTTGGTGCGCCCATCGGGGAGCCGCCGACACGCGGTCTTTCTCGTGCGCGCCCGCCTGGCGGATGGCGCCGCCCCCATCACGCGCCGCCCGCTGAGCCTGGCGCTGACCCTCGACCGCAGCGGCTCGATGAGCGGTGAGAAGTTGCGCATGGCCAAGCAGGTGGCGCTCTCGCTGGTTGAGAGCATGGCCGAGCAGGACGAGGCCGCGCTGGTCATCTTTGACGACAAGATCGAGACGCTGCTGGAGCTGAGCCACGTCACGCCGGAGGTCAAGGCGCGCGTGCGGCGGGCGCTGGCCGAGGTGGAGGCGCGCGGGATGACGGCGCTGCACGAGGCCTGGCTGACGAGCTGCAACCTGCTCGCCAGCGACGACCTGAACGCGGCGCGCCTGGCCCGCTGCTACCTGCTCACCGATGGCCTGGCCAACGTCGGCCTCACCGATGTCGAGACCATCGCGGCGCAGGCGGCGGGTGTGCGCGAGAACGCAGGCGTCGGCACCAGCGCATTTGGCCTGGGCGACGACTACGACGAGCGTATGCTCGGCCCCTGGGCGGTCGCGGGCGGCGGACAGTTCCACGATCTGCGCACCAGCGCCGACCTGGGCAAGGCCTTCATGGGTGAGCGCGACGAACTCTTCACGGCGGTCGCCCTGCGCACGCGGCTGGAGGTCCAGATGACGCCGGGCATGTCGGCGGAGATGATCAGCGCCTACCATCTGGGCGAGGAAGAGCGGAAGGCCGAAAGCTGGCGCACCGAGATCGGCGACCTGCTCAATGGCGAGGAGCGCGATGTCGTCGTGCGCTTCGAGTTCCCCCACCAGGACAAGGCCTACACCTATACTGTGCGCGCCCGCGTCGTCTGGACCGATGACCGTGACGAGCAGGCTGGCCCCTGGCAGGAAATCACCTTCACGTCGGCGTCGGACGCCGCCTGCTCCGATGAGCCACGCGACGCCGAGACGATGCGCTACGCGGGCCTCGCCCACGCCGCGCGCACGCGGATTCGCGCGCTGGCGCTGGTCAAGTCTGGCGAACAGCATGCGGCGGTCAAACTCGTCCAGCGCGCCATCGAGCGGATCAGCGAATACGCGGGCGACGACGAGCAACTTCGCGCCGCGCTGCGCGAGCTGCACGAGCTGGAGCGATCCATCGAAGAGCGCACGCTGACCCCGCGCATATCGAAGGCGCTCTACTACTCGTCGCAAACGGCGTCGCGCAAGCAGCGCAACATCCGCGGCGACGACTGACACGGCGCCTGGGACGACGCGCGTGGGCGTGGTCGGCTATGGTATGATAGCGCCGGTCTGAATCCCCGATTCAGGAGATGCGCTATGCCACGACCGCGCCCGGCCACGTCCCGCGCCACCCCCGGCCAGGAGTGGCCCGCGCCGCCGCATGCCCATCTCTGGCCCGACGCCGCGCGTGTGGACGCCGCCGGGCGCCTCCTGCTGGATAGCCACGCCGCCAGCGACCTGCTCGCGACCTATGGCTCCCCGCTCTACGTCTACGACGAGGCGACCCTGCGCGGGCAGATGCGCGCCTTCCGCGCAGCCTTCGCGCGGCGCTGGCCCACGAGTGTGGTGGCCTACGCGGGCAAGGCATACCTCTCGCCAATGCTCGTCGCGCTGCTGCTGGACGAAGGGCTGGAACTGGACGCCGTATCGGCGGGCGAGGTGGCGCTGGCGGTCGGCGCTGGCTATCCCGCCGGGCGCATCCACCTGCACGGCAATTTCAAGCCCGACGCGGAGCTGGCCTATGCGCTGGCGGCGGGCGAGGGCGGCGTGGGGCGCGTGGTGGTGGATAGCCTGGACGAACTGGAGCGGCTGGCGGCGCTGGGCGAGGCGCGTGGGCGTCCCATCGCCATCTGGCTGCGCGTCAACCCCGATGTCGCGACCGAAACGCATGCCAGCATCCAGACCGGACACGCCGACTCGAAGTTTGGCCTGGCGCTGGCCGATGGCGCCGCGCTGGAGGCCGCCCGCCGCGCTGTCGCCTCGCCCTGGCTCGACCTGCGCGGCCTGCACGCCCACGCCGGCAGCAATCTCTACGACGCCGCTCCCGCCGCGCGCGTCATCACGGCGCTGGCCGAGCTGGCCGCCAGCATCCAGGCGACGCTGGGCGTGACGCTGGCCGAGCTGAGTCCCGGTGGCGGCGCGGGCGTGGCCTATACGCCGGAGCAGCGCGATCTCGCCCCCGACGACTATGCTCGCGCGGTGACGGACGCTCTGCGCGCGGCCTGCGAGCGCCTGCGCCTGGCCCCGCCACGCCTGATCGTGGAGCCGGGGCGGGCGATTGTGGCGCGGGCAGGCGTCGCGCTCTACACCGTTGGCCCGCGCAAGGTCACACCCAACGCGGTCTTCGTCGCGGTGGATGGTGGCATGGGCGACAACCCGCGCCCGGCGCTCTACGCGGCGCGCTATCATGCCGCGCTGGCCGACCGGATGACCGCGCCGCCCAGCGAGACGGCGCGCGTCGTCGGACGCTACTGCGAGTCGGGCGATGTGTTGGCCGAAGCGGTCGCGCTGCCAGCGGCGCAGGCGGGCGAGCCGCTGGCGATTCCCGTCAGCGGGGCCTATCACCTGCCGCTGGCCAGCCAGTACAACCTCGTCCCGCGTCCCGCCGTCGTGGCCCTGCGCGCGGGCGTGGCCCGGCTGATCCGCCGCCGCGAGACGCTGGCTGATCTTACGCGCCTGGATGTCCCCTGAGGCGTCCGGGCGCGCGTCACTGTTGTTGCCGAGAAATGAACAGGTCGGAGAGTCTATGCCACCCATCCAGTCAGTGCGCGAGTACGTAGACGCCCTGCGCGGCTCGTTCGATCCGTCGCGCGCGGTGGGCCAGACCGCCACGGTGCAATACATCTTCACGGGAGCCGTCACAGGCGCCTGCTATATGCGCGTCGTGGATGGCGCGCTGACCGTCGGGGAGGGCCAGACGCCCAACCCGACAGTGACGGTGACGAGCGACTTCGCGACCTGGATGCGCGTCGTCAACTACGACCATGATCCGCTGCTCGCCTGGCAGGAGGGCCTCTATACGGTCGATGGCTCGATGGAGCAGTTGATCGAGTGTGACGCCTGGTTCCCGCGCCCTTAGCCGCGCCCCACGCGCTGCGCCCGCCGATGTGGTCAAATGGAGGCGGACATCACCCCAGCCGCTATCCGCGTATGCGCTGGAGAAGGAGCGTCGCCGCTGAGCGCCACAGCATCGTCGTCAACACCCGCCGGAGCGGGCGCGCCCTCCCGCATGCGCCTCGATCTGCTGCTGGTGGCGCGCGGGCTGGCTCCTAGCCGCGAGCGCGCCCGCGCGCTGATCGTGGCGGGCGAGACGCTGGTGGATGGCCGCGTGGCGACGAAGGCAGGCGCGCTAGTGAGCGTGACGGCGGCGGTGGCGCTGGCGGGTCCGGCGGCGGAACTGCGCTACGCGAGCCGGGGCGGACTGAAGCTGGAGCGCGCGCTCGACGCCTTCGCGCTCTCCCCCGCCGATCGCGCCTGCGTGGATGTCGGCGCCTCGACCGGCGGCTTCACGGATGTCCTCTTGCGGCGCGGCGCGCGGCGGGTCTACGCTGTGGATGTCGGACGCGGCCAGCTTGTTCCCGCGCTGCGGGCTGACCCGCGCGTCGTCGTGATGGAGCGGGTCAACATCCGGCGGCTGGGCGCGCTGCCCGAGGTGATGGACTGCGCGGTGATCGACGTTTCATTCATCTCGCTGCGCCTGGTCCTGCCGCGTGTGGCGGCGCTGCTCGCGCCCGCTGGCTGGGCGGTAGCGCTGGTCAAGCCGCAGTTCGAGGCGGGGCGCGCCGAGGCCAGCCGTGGACGTGGGATCATCAGCGACCCAGCGACGCATCGGCGCATCCTGCGCGAGTTGCTGGCCTGGCTGG
>DASVWQ010000193.1:0-10754 GCA_036393135.1 Ktedonobacterales bacterium | reverse complement strand
GCGCAAATGGCAGCGTAGCGACGTTGTAGACACCTGCCACGCCCGCGCCGAAAAAGAGCGCAGAGGATGCCACGGGCCGACCATCCAATCGCCCCAGGTAGTAGACCCATTGGGGATTGGGACGCATGCTCTGGCGGGCGCCCGTCTCCAGCAGCGCGCCGCGCAGCGCATCTGGGGCCCCGAAGACGCGCGTGGAGATTGTGGCCCAGTCCTCCAGCGTTTCGCGGGTCGTGGCGGGCGCGATGGTGAGCCCGGTGGGCGGCGTGTCGTTGGCCGTGGCCAGCGCGCTCAGGTCCAGCGCCATGCCAGGTGTATGGCCATCTTCTTGCAGGCCGTGCGCCAGCAGCCGCTCGCCGAGATGCGCCGGGCGCGACAGCGGCCCCACCCACCACATCATCGGCAGCCCGCGCTGTTTGAACGGCTGGATGGCCTCCTCGATCTGCTCGTCCACCGTCTCTGGAGTGAACCGGGCGCCGGCGACGCCATTGAAGAGCGGGAACGGCGCCCCGCAGTTGTAGCGAACCCGCGCGGGGGTCGCGTCCACCTCGCCGGGCCACTCACGCGCGCAGTCGGCGTAGGCCACGGCGGTGTTCTCCTCCAGCGCCGCGATCAGGCGCGGGTCGTCCAGGTCGCGGATGAGCTGGGCGTCGTTCGTTGGCTGGGTCGCCATCTGAGCCACCATCCCATCTGTCCCAGGTCGCAAGCGCACGACGGCGCTACGGCCCCAGCGAGTCCGAGATGCGCGGTATACCACACCCGACGCCCGCCTGACATCTGACGTTTGGATGAAAAATCCCCCTCTCCTCGCGGGAGAGGGGGCAAGGGCGAGGTCGCGCTACTACCCGCGCTTACGGCTAGCCCTGGCGGGCGCGGGCTTCGCCGTGGCGGTGGCATGCCCGTTCTGCGCGCTCTTGTCGGAGCGGGCCTCCAGCACATCCAGACGCTCGCGCAGCTTGCGGTTCTCCTCGCGCAGGGTGTCGAGGTCGGTGCGGAGCTGGCGGGTCTCATCGCGCGCCGTGTCGCCCCGCTGAATGGCGTTGATGGCCTCGCGCGCCATGCGGCCCAGGCGCTCGTCGGGGTCCTCGGCGATCAAGCGGCGCAGGGCGGACAGCGAGCGGGTATCGCCCCACGCGCTGGCGGCGGCGACCGCCCGCATCCTGACCAGCGTGAACGGGTCTGTCAACGCGACGTTGACCGCCTCGACGGCGCGCGTGCGGGCCTCGCCAGGGTCGATGCGCCGCGTGCCAGCGAGGACGGCCAGGCCGTTGACGGCCACCCCGCGCGCATCCATCGGCTTCGCACGGTCGCTGGCCCAGGTCGCCAGTGTCTCGACGGCGCTTGGGTCGCCCAGCTCACCCAGCCCGGCGAAGACGCCGCCGCGAATCGTCTCCAGCCACGAGGGCGTCTCGACGTATTGCAGCAGCGTCGCGTAGGCGTCTGGCGCGCGGGTTTTGCCCAGCGCGGTCGCCGCCGCCGCCGTAACGTAGTAGCTCGGCTCGCCCTTCTTCAGCAGCTTCGCCAGCTCCTCCGCCGCCAGGATCGCCAGGTCGGACTGCTCCGGCGCGCGGAACTGCCCCAGCCCCTCTACGACTGCGCGCCGCGCCTTCGGTTCGATGATCTCGCCCAGCGCCCGCAGCAGGATGTCGAGCGCGCGAGCGGTGCGCCGTCCGGCGATGGCCCCCGCGATGGCCTGGCGCACGCCCCAGAAGCGTTCGCCGCGCAGCGCCGCCTCCAGGGCGTCGAGCGAGTCGGGGTCGCCGCGCTGGCCCAGCGCCTCCGCCGCCTCGATCCGCCCGTTGATGTCGGGGTCGCGACGCAACTGGAAGCGCAGCATCTCGGCGGGCAGCTCGAAGTCCAGCGTCTTGATGAGCCAGCCGCCATAGTCGAAGCGGACGCCAAAGGGCCGCCGCGCCAGCGGAATATAGAAGGTCTGCTCGGCCTGCTCGAGCTGCACGCGGAAGATCTGCGGCGTCATGAAGGCGTCGCTGGCGTCAGGCTTCTCGCTCTCGCGGCGTGGCACGAAGAAGGCGAGGTCAACTGGTGTGACGAAGACGGGCGTCTGCTCTGTCACCGTTTGCGTCTGGCTGACGCTGACCTTGGCCAGCTTATGCTCATCGTCCCAGCTATAGCTGACCTTGAACTCTGGATGCCCCGCCTTGTAGACCCACTGCTCGAAGAACTGCGCCAGGCTGCGGCCGCTGGCTTCCTCGTGGGCGCGCTCGAAGTCGGCGGTGATGACCTCGCGCCGCTGGTTGCGCTGGGCGTAGAGCTGCATGCCGCGCCAGAACGCCGCGTCGCCGACGACCTGCCGCAGCATGTGCAGCACACGCGAGCCTTTTTCGTAATTGTGCCGGTCGAACAGCTCCTCGCCATTCTTGCGATAGACATTGAAGACGATGGGGCGGCGGCCACGCTTGTCGGCGGCGAGGTACATGTCGAGGTTCTCGCGCATGTCCAGGCGCAGCTTGTCCTCGCCTTCCTCCTCGCCCATCCAGACGGACTCGAAATAGGTGGCGAAGCTCTCCTTCAGCCAGGTATGCGACCAGTCGCGCACGGCCAGCAGGTCGCCGAACCACTGGTGGACCAGCTCATGCGCCACGACGGTATCGGGCTTGTAATCGAGGCTGGCGCGCTTGTCTGGCAGCAGGCGATAGGTATGGGTGGTGGCGCTGACGTTCTCCATCGCGCCGAGGAACATCTCCGCGACGATCTGGCCGTACTTCACGAAGGGATAATCTACGCCGAACCGCTGGCTGAAGAACTCCATCATCGCGGGGGTGCGTCCCATCATCCGGCGCCCGTCGTCCTCGCGCCCGGCGCGCACGTAGTAGTTGACGGGGACCTTGCGCCAGTGGTCCTTGATCTCGACGAACTCACCCGCCACGAGCGTGATGAGGTACGCCGGAAACGGGACATCCTGCCGCCAGTGATAGGTCTTCGTCCCGTCCTTGCGCTCGCTCACGCGCTCCAGCTTGCCATTCGAGAGGGCGAAGAAGCTGGCTGGGACGGTCGCGGCGAGGCTGGTGGTGGCGCGGTCGTTGGGGAAGTCGTGGCAGGGCAGCCAGAAGTGGTGATATTCCGTCTCGCCCTGGGTCCACGCCTGCACGGCCAGGTCGGGATCGCCCGCGTCAGGGCCAACGAAGGTGAGGCCAGCGCGCGGCTCTGCCCAGTAGGCGATGCGGACGCCGAACTCCTCGCCATGCGTATAGGCGCGGTCGAGCTGAATGTGCAGCTTTTCGCCCTCAGTCCACCAGTCCAGCGGGGTGTCGCCCTCCGCCAGCGTCACGCGCTCGATGTGCAATTCGGCGGCGTCGAGGGTGACGGCGCTGACCGACTCGAAGATGGCGGTGAAGCTGTGGGTCACTACGCCGTGGACCTGCTTGCGCTCGAAGTCGAGCGTCACCGCGATGTCCATATGCCGGACATCCACCGGACGGTCGGGAGCATAGCGCGGGCGGTCGCCGGGCAGCGCGAATGTGGGCCCGCCCGCGAGCCACTCGCCAGCGTCGGCCTCGCCCAGCAGACGCGAGAATTCACCATAGCCAGAGTGACGCATAGAGGCTCCTTCTGGGGATGAGGTGGGCGCCGGTCGGTTGGGGCCGGGTCTTGTCTATCGAGCGCCGACCAGCGGGCGTAAGGTGGGAATCTACCATGCAAGTGTAGTCCTTCCGGCGCGCGGCGGTCAATAGCTGAAAAGCGCCCGGCTGGTGGCAGCGAGGCAGGCGGCGTGAGCCAGGTAGAGGCCATGTTGAGCGGGCAGGGCGCGTAGTACGAGCTGTTAGCTGGATACAGGCTTGGCGGCGCGTATGTTACAATGGCCGCCAGAGCGCCCCGCCGCACTCCGCGCAATGGGCGAACGGTTTTTATCGCCGGGTACTGCGCGGCCAAGGGACGCGCGTGTATTCAGCGAGGAGCAACATGAGCCGCTACAGCGCAATCACGGGGTGGGGCAAGTATGTCCCTGAGAAGACGCTGACCAACGCCGACCTGGAGCGGATGGTCGAGACGTCTGATGAGTGGATCACGTCGCGGACGGGCATCAAGGAGCGGCGCATCGCCTCGCCAGGAGAGTCAGCCTCGACCTTCTCCATCGCCGCCGCCCGCGAGGCGCTGGAGCGCGCAGGCATCGAAGGCAAGGACCTCGGACTCATCATCGTCGCGACTGTTTCGCAGGACTACAAATTCCCCTCCACCGCAAACCTCGTGCAGCATGCTCTGGGCGCGCAGTGCGGCGCGTTCGACATGCAGGCGGCTTGCTCCGGCTTCCTCTACGGACTCAGCGTAGCCCAGCAGTTCATCACGACGGGCGCGATCAAGCATGCGCTAATCATCGGAGTCGAACTACTCTCGCAGGTCATGGACTACACCGACCGCAGCACCTGCGTCCTCTTTGGCGATGGCGCAGGCGCGGTGGTGCTGAGCGCGAGCGACGAGCCAGGCGGCGTGCTCGGCTTCACCCTCGGCAGCGATGGCGCCAAGCCTGAGCTGCTCTACATCCCCGCTGGCGGCTCGCGCGAGCCGATGACGGAGGAGGGCCTGCGCGAGGGGCGCAACTGGGTCAGAATGCAGGGTGGTGAGGTCTTCAAGTTCGCCACGCGCATTATGGGAACGGCGATGGAGGAGGCGCTGGCGAACGCCGGAATGAGCGCCGAGGACATGGACCTCTTCATCCCGCACCAGGCGAACTTGCGGATCATCGAGTCGGCCTCGAAGCGGCTGGGCCTGCCGATGGAAAAGGTCTTCGTCAACATCGAGCGCTATGGCAATACCTCCGCCGCCGCTGTGCCGATCGCGCTCTGCGAGGCCGTTGAGCAGGGACGTGTGCAGCAGGGCCAGCATGTTGGCATGGTAGCCTTCGGCGCGGGCCTGACCTGGGCCGCCGCGGTCGTCAAGTGGACAGCGCCAGTCGCCGCGCAGCCCACCGCCGCGCAGAAGACTCCCGCCGCCGCGACCGTCAAGCGGTAGCCCTGCGCGTCGCACCGCTGAATACACCATCGCCCCACCCTGCCCGCTGGACTCCCTCCGGCGCGCCAGGCGGGGCGTTTCGCTTGTAGCGGTGGTTGGCTATCCCCTGACCTCGAACATCGTCATGGACGGCTCGACGCCGACCGAGCGAAAGAGGAGCACGCCGCCTGGCGCTGGCACAGTCGTGCGGTAGGCGTCGAGCGCCTCGCGGCTCTGCCAGACACCGACCAGCCGCCAGATGGTGGGGTCGGTGATCCCTTGCGCGAGATACGAATCGATCAGCGCAGCGGGCTTTCCGGCGTCCAACCCCGCGAACGCTCGCTCCAGATCAGCCCAGCGCTCGGCTGGCACATGCGCCTCCAGCACGGTCATTACCCGGTTCGCCATGGTATCTCCCCTCCCAGGGTTGGAGCGCTTGTGGCGCTCACTTGCGCGCGACACCGCGACGCATGGGCATGTTCTATCGCGCGGAGAGGATGGACTACAAGCGAGTTGGCGGCTCATCTACATGCGTGAGGAAGGCCACATAGCGCCCGGTGAAGCTGACGGCGATCTGCCCGTCGACGCTCAGAATCTCGACGGAGAGCGGGAGGCGCGCCCGGCCGCGCTCACGCAGCGCCGTCAGGAAGCGCTCGATCTGGCGCGCGGGCGGGAGGTGGCAGGTCGCCACGAAGTCCTGTCCCACCGGGCGCAGGTAGTGGGTCGCGCTCTCCTGGATGACGATCACACTGGGCAGATCATGCTCGTGGGTGATGAGCCAGATGAGGCCCCAGCCCGCCAGCGTGGTCAGCGCGTTGAGGCTGCCAGCGAAAGCGGTGGACTTGTGGTTGATGTTGGGAGCGAGTGGCGCGCGAAGGGTCAGGCGCTCGCCATCGTAGCCCGCGACAGTCAGGCCCATCGCCAGGCTCAGCGGAATCTCGTGGTGGAGCGTCTCCTCCAGCGCCTGCGCCTGCCGCTCGCGATCCTCCATGCGCGCCAACCTCCGACCAGACTAGGCCAGGTATTCCGCTGGCGTGAAGATAGCGCGGAGCAGGCGATCGGCGTCGTGGCGCACCAGCGTATCCTGATAGACCGCCAGCAGCGAATCAATCACGACTTCGGGGGCCATCTCACGCAGGCGGTCGGCGTCGGGGGCGACGGGATGCTGCTGGCCAGCGGCGTAGCGGGCGAGCAGGCGCTCCGGGAAGGTGCCATCGTGGGCGACGATGCGGTCCACGCGGTCGCCGAGGTACTGGTGAATCTCGGCCACGAAGTCAGAGGCGCGGAAGCCATCGCTCTCACCGTGGTTGGTCATCAGGTTGCAAACGTAGACCTTCTGCGCCTCCGATGCGCGAATCGCCTCCGCCACGCCATCCACCACCAGATTCGCCAGGATGCTGGTGTAGAGGCTGCCAGGGCCGATCACGATGACATCGGCGCGGCGCAGGGCGCGCAGCGCGTCCTCGCAGGCGGCGACGTTCTCCTCCAGATAGACGCGCTTGATTGGCGAGAGCGGGCCAGCGTCTTTCTCACCGCGCGTATCGATGTTCGTCTCACTGACGATGGTCTCGCCATCCTCCAGCTTCGCGCAGAGGGTCGCCGGCGAGAGCGTCACGGGCAGCACAGAGCCAGCCGTGTCGAGAAGTTGCTGGGCGTCCTCGATGGCATGGAGCAGGTTGCCGTGGTTCACTTCTTGCAGCGCGGCGATGATGAGATTGCCGAGGCTGTGGCCGCTCAGCGAGTTGGCGTCGCCGTTGCGGCCATTTTTGCCGTTGGAGCCGAAGCGATAGCCGAAGATCTCGCGCCACAGCACGCCCTTACGCGAGAGGGCCACCAGCGCCTGCCGCAGGTCGCCGACGGGCAGCGTGCCGAACTCATCCATCAGGCGGCGCGAGCTGCCCCCACTGTCCGCCATCGTCACGATGGCGGTGATGGAGCAATCGTGCCGCTTCAGCGCGGAGAGCAGCGCAAACGGGCCAGTGCCACCGCCGATCGTGACGATATGCTTGTCGCGAATGCCGATCAGGGCATGCGCCTGCCGCTCGAATGCCTGCTGCATCTCCCGCTACTCTCCTCGTGGGGCTGATGTGACCGCATGCCCGCATCCACCGCGCGCTATTGCCGCAACTCGGCGCCAAACCGCTCGCGCAGCCGCTGGATGATCGCCTGCTGGGCGTCCTCGACCTCCTGCGCGGTCAGCGTGCGGTCCGCCGCGCGATAGGTCAGGGTATAGGCCAGGCTCTTCTTGTCTGGCGCGATGCCCTCACCAGTATACACATCGAAAAGCTGCGCGTCCGGGGTGAGTGGCCCAGTTGTCTCGCGGATCGCCTGAGCCACGTCAGCCTGCGGCAGATCGCGCGCCACCACCACCGCCAGATCGCGCTGGGCGACGGGATAGCGCGAGATAGAGCGAGTCATCACTCGTCCGGGCGCGGCGGCGTAGAGCCGCTCCAGGTCCAGCTCCATCAGGTAGGCGCGGCGGGTCAGGTCGAAGCGCTCGGCGACTTCGGGATGAACCTCGCCCACGACACCCAGCGCCAGCCACGCGCCCGCCTCGCCCACCGCCGTCGCGTCGCCATCGCTGGCCAAAACATCGGGCGGCGCGATGAACGCCTCAAGCGTGGCGCAGCGCCCCGGATGGAAGCTGGGATGGCGCGCTGGAGCGAAGCGGTAGCGCGAGATGCGCAGGCCCGCCAGCAGCATCTCGGCGATGCCCTTCAGGTCGAAGAAGTCAGCGTCGCGCTCACCCAACCAGCTCTGTGTCTGGGGACCGCTGATGGCCACCCCCAGCGTGCGCCGCTCGTCGGCCAGCCCGGTTCCCTCGCTCAACTCGCGCGTCAGCAGGTAGCGCCGCCCGACTTCGAAGAACCAGAGGCCAGTCGCGCTGCTCTTGGCGTTCTCGCGGGTCACACCGAGCAGCCCCGCGAGCAGGGTCAGGCGCAGCGACTCCATATCAGCGCTCATCGGATTGCGCAGGGTGATCGCGGGCAGCTTCGCGGCGATGGCCTCGATGCGCCGCCGCTCCAGCCGCTGCGAGTTGACCGTCGTGGGCGTGGCGCTGGCGGTCGCGTCGGCCTCCTCGCCAGATGGCGTCGGCGCGCTGAGCCGCAACTCCTCGCCCGAGGCCAGGCCCGGCAGCACCCGCGCCATCGCCACACGGCTGGTCAGCGGATAGGTCTGAATCTCGGTCAGCCCGGCGCCCAGCAGCAGGTCGCGCACCTCATACTCGCGCCAGAACCACGGCTCGTCCTGCGGCTCTGGCAACGGGCCAGCGGGAATCGTGCTAGGGATGCGATCGTAGCCGACGATGCGGGCGACCTCCTCGACCAGATCGGCGCTCTCCTCCACATCGCCGCGCCACGTCGGCACGCTCACCCGCAGGTGAAGGGCGGCGCTCTGGCTGGCCAGCTCCTCCACGCCGAAGCCGAGCGCGCGGAGGGTGGTAATGGTCTCGGCGGGCGTGACCGTCATATTGGTGAGCCACGCCACCTGCGCCAGATCGAAGTCGATCTCGCGGGGCGCAGGCTTGGCGGCGTAGAAGTCCACATAGCCCGGCGCGACCTGCCCGCCGCCTAGCTCGGTGATGAGCTGCGCGGCGCGGTCGAGCGCGACGCTGGTGAGGGTGATGTCGGGATTCTTCTCGAAGCGGCTCCCGGCCTCCGTGCGCAAGCCGAGCGCCTGGCTGGTGCGGCGGATGTTGGTCGGGTTCCAGTGCGCGGCCTCCAGGATCAGATTGGTGGTCTCGTCACCGACCTCCACCCGCGCGCCGCCGAAGATGCCCGCGATAACGTTCGGCCCGGCGGGATCGGTCACGAGGGTCATCTCGGTGGTCAGCTTGCGCTCCACATCGTCGAGGGTGGTCAGCGTCTCGCCCACGTCGGCGCGGCGCACGATGATCGTGTGGTCTGCCACCTTGTCATAGTCGAAGGCGTGCAGCGGCTGGCCCAGCTCCAGCATGACGTAGTTGGTCACGTCCACCACGTTATTGATGGGGCGCATGCCAGCGGCGGTCAGGCGGTCGGCCAGCCAGGCGGGTGAGGGGCCGATCTTCACGCCGCGCACGACGCGGGCGGTGTAGCGCGGACACATCGCGGCATCGCGCACCTCCAGCTTCATCAGCTTGCTCGCCGCCGCGCCCTTCTCCTTCAGGCTGATCCGCGGCTCGCGCAGCGGCTGCCCGGTGAAGGCGCTGATCTCGCGCGCGATGCCGACCATGCTGAAGAGGTCGGCGCGGTGGGCCTTGATGTCGAGGTCGATGACCGCCTCGCCGACGATCTTGCCGAAGGGAACGCCAATCGGGGTGTCAGGTGGCAGGATGTAGATGCCATTGTGGTCGTCACTCAGCCCCAACTCACGCGGCGAGCAGAGCATGCCCTGCGAGAGGACGCCCATCGCCTTCTTCTCGGCGATGGTGATGTCGCCGACCTTCGCGCCGATCTGCGCCAGCGGCACGATGTCGTGCAACTTGATGTTTGGCGCGCCACAGACGACGCTCAACTCCTCGCGCCCGGTCCAGACGCGGGTGGCGTTGAGGTGGTCGGAGCCTTTGACGGGCTGGAGCCAGATGATCTGCGCGGTGATGATGTCGGGCCAGGGATATTCGACACGCTCGACCTCCAGCCCAGCCAGCGTCAGCCGCTCGGCCAGCTCTTCGGGCGAGAGCGAGATGTCCACGTACTCTTTGAGCCACGAGTACGGCGCTTTCATAGGTTGCTCCTCAGCGTTCTCTATCGTTCGTCGTTCGGCGGTATCAGAGTGTAGGATGGGCGCGGGCGATGTTCACGATGTCGGAGAGGATGCCCATTGCCGTCTGCGTCGGGTCGCCCTCGCCTTCGATGATGGTCAGCTCTTGCATCGTGTCGGTAACGAGGCGTACGGCGGTTTCCAGTCCGCCGAGGTGGGCCAGCGTGTCGGTCGACGGCAGCGCGAGCAGGCGCGCCTCGGCGACCACGACGCCATGCTCGCGGCGACCCTCCACCACCTGCTTCAGCGTCTCGCCGGGCTGGCGCGCGGCGTTGGCCTGGCGCATCGCCTCGGCGCCCAGTCCCACGCGCCGCACATCCTGCGGGCGCAGATCGGCGCCCATCAGGACGTTGGCGAGCACGGTCGCCTTCACCGAGGCGTCCCAGCCGTCGAGGTCGTTCGAAGGGTTGGCCTCGGCGATGCCGATGCGCTGGGCCTCACGCACCGCGTCCTCCAGCGACATTCCGCCGCCCATCAGGCTCAGCACGTAATTGCTGGTGCCGTTGAGCAGGCCGCGAAAGCTCGTCACCTCGGTCACGGGCAGGCAAAACTCCATCATATTGATGATCGGCGTCCCGTCCATGACAGTGGACTCGAAGCGCAGCCCCAGCCCGCGCTCCGCCGCCAGCGTCCGCAGCTCGCGCAGGGCGTGGGCGATGGGGCCTTTGTTGGCGGTGGCGACATGCTTGCCCGCCCGCAGCGCCGCGCGCACATGGTCGAGCGCGGGCTGCCCGTCCGCCGGGTTGAGCGTGGTGATCTCCACCAGCAGGTCGGCGGGGCAGGTCGCGGCGAAGGTCACGCCATCGCCATCGAAGGGCTGCGCGCCCGTGGGCAGCCGCTCGCCTGGCGCCGCGCCTGGCCAGCCACTCGCCGCGACATCGGCGGGGACGAGGCCGTCCGGCGCCGTCCAGCCGCCCGCGCGTCGCGTGTAGGCCCCGCTGATGCGGATGACGAGGTCATGGTCGGCGCGCAGGGCGGCGTCCTTCGCGGCCAGCAGCTTGATGAGCCGGGTTCCGACGTTGCCGCAGCCCAGCAAGGCGATACGCATCTCCATGTGGGTTGACTCC
>DASVWQ010000192.1:0-15485 GCA_036393135.1 Ktedonobacterales bacterium | reverse complement strand
CCGACCTGCTCGGCGAACGCGGGGCGTGGACAGATTGGCGAGTTGCCCGCGGGCAGCGGGTCGCCCATCTTCTGGTCGCTGCCCAACATCTCAGGCAACCAGCCGATCTTCGTCGCGCTCGATAGCTCCGGCAATGTCTGGTTCACCACGCCCAACAACAGCATGATCGGTGAGTTCAATCCCACCACCAATGCGTTCGTTGGCCAGTGGCCTGTGACGCCAGGCTCCGGCCCATGGGATCTGACCTTCAGCAACGGCAAGATCTGGTACACTGAGCACCTCGTCTCCGCCGTCGGCATGTTCGATCCCGTGAAACATACCTATCAGGATTTTCAGACGCCCAGCGCCAACAGCAATCCCTACGGCATCGTGGCGAATGATCCTGTCCACCCGAACCGCATCTGGTTCACCGAGAACAACGACACGGTGAGTCGAATCGCCTACATTGACACCAGCACGAACGCCATCACTGAGTACAAAATCCAGGCGTCGCCACTCTCCGGCCTGACGCCACACCTCATCCAAGTCGACTCCAACGGCAACCCCTGGTGGAGCGAGGGCTGGGTGCGTGCGGTCGGCACGATCAACGTGAGCGTGGCCAACCCGTCCAACTGTGGCGCCAGCTCTGGCGACTGCGTGGGTGTCCACGAGTACAACCTCGGCGCAAACACCAGCACATGCGGCGGCAGCCATGTCTCTGGCATCACACTGCTTGGCGGCGCGACCAACGTCTGGGTCAATGACTCTCTCGCCAATCAGGTGGGAGTCCTGACCCCAGCCAATGGCGCCACGACGATGTACTCGCTGGGGACGTGCGGCGCTCATCCGCACGACGGCATGAACCAAGACGCTTCCGGCTACAAGTGGTGGGATCAGGAATTCAGCAATTCGCTGGGTAAGTTGACCCCCTGACAATAATCGTGCGTCAGTCCAGCGTACTCCAGCGAGATTCGGACTGGCGCCCATGCGATGAGACGCGCGGGATGGCGATAGCGCTGTCCCGCGCGTCTCATCGCATGGGCGCCAGATACGCATTCCTGCCCACGCTCAGCCCGGGCCCTGCCCGAATGTGATGCGCCTGATACGAAGGACGCCTCCGGTGATACCGGGCAGCACTATCTGAACTCAGGGGCCTGACTGGATAATCAGCAGGTGGGACGCATGCGTCCGGTCGCTGTCTTCGCCGCCCCTGCGCCTGCCGGAGCGTGGCTATGCGCCCACACCGAAGCGATGCGCGCTCGACGCGCTGCCGTCCGCTTCCACCAACGAGGATTGGGTTAATCCGCAGCACAAAGTGTAGAGCGTATGGGGAAGAAGGGCCGACGGAGACGAAATAAGGCGATGGGAAAGCAGAAGAAGGCGCCTGTTATGGAGCTACCCCCAACCTCCGCCAGCGACGTGGCTGTGCGACTGCTCTACATCCAGCAGCGCATCGAGGCGCTAGAGCGGCTCTACAACGAGGAGGTGTCTAATCTGCGCCGGGATGTGTCTGAGATGAAGCTGGCGGTGCTACGCCAGGCGCAGTCACAGGGTCGCCTCGCAAACGGTCTGGAGACGTCGGACAACCCTGACGCCGACGAGTAGGGCGCCGGTTCGTTCGGACGCACATCGCCTGAACGAATGACGTTGATGAGGATGGGAAGCATGGACAGTCAGCCAGATGGAACGACTTCCGCTCAGGGTGGCTCATCTCCAATGCAGTGCGCGGTGGGTATCATGGCCTACAACGAGGCCTCCAACATCGCCACCGCGATTAACAGCATCCTGAACCAGGGCTACGGCTTCTGCGAGCTGAAGGAAATCATCGTCGTGGCGAGCGGCTGCACCGACGATACCGTCGCGATTGTCAACAACATCGCCAAGGATGAGCCGCGCGTGCGGGTGGTTGTCCAGGAGCAACGGGAGGGCAAGGCGTCCGCCATCAACATCTTCCTCTCGGAAGCCCGACCAGAAGCCCGGCCAGAGGCCCGTGCCGACTTCCTCATCATGGCAAGCGCCGATGTCAAACTCAAGGAAGGCACACTGGCCAAACTGCTCGCGCCATTCCAGGATGAGACGGTTGGCATGGTGGGAGCGCGCCCGATCCCGGTGAATGACGAGCAGCGCTTCCTGGGACATGCGGTACACCTGCTCTGGGATCTGCATGACCGTGTCGCCCGCGAGTCCCCCAAACTGGGCGAAGTCGTGGCATTCCGCAATGTCGTGCCCAACATCCCCATCGACACGCCAGTGGACGAGATCTCGATCCAGGCGTTCATCACGCAGATGGGCTACAAGCTGGTCTACGAACCACAGGCGGTCGTCTATAATCGCGGCCCCAGCACGGTGAGCGACTTCATCCGGCAGCGCCGCCGCATCTACAGCGGTCACCTACGCATCCAGAAACAGCAGGCGTACAGCGCCTCGACGATGAGCGTTCCGCGTGTCCTGCGGGCGCTGCTGGAGTCGAAGCCCTTCACCTCGCCGCGCGCTACCGCCTTCACCATCGGCGCTATCGGGCTGGAGGGCATCTCCCGCGCGCTGGGCGCCTACGATAACCTCGCCAACCGGCAGCACTATCTCTGGCAGATTTCGACTACTACCAAATTCAACATTACGGAAGTCGCCGCGCCCACGCTCCAGAGCGTTCTGGCGTTCCGTGTCGACAACTTCCACCAGCATGAGATCGAGCTGGGTGGACGCGGCGCCCAGCAACTGATGCAGCAGGTGGATGCGGTGATGCGCCATCATCTCGGCGGTCGAGGTTCCATCACGCATGGCCTCGATGGAACTATCGTGATGACCGCGCCGCTCGATCGCGACTCCGCCGACCAACTCGCCGCGACGCTCGTGGCCGACCTCGCCGCCACACCGTTCCACATTGGGGGACGGCAGGATGGCGTATCGATCCAGGTCTCGCACGGCATCATCACCTTTCAGCAGCCGGGGACCGTGGCGGCGACTAGCGTCGTGACGTCGGTTGCGCCGATGGGACCAGTGGCGCCTGCCACATCCGTCTGAGGAAACGCTCGCCGCTCACGCGGCGCGATACACCACGATACACACAGGGAGACGGCTACATGGGAATGCAGAAGGTTCTGCCACAGATACCTGTGCTGCAAGCTTCGTATGTGCTCGGCAAGCCGCTGGCGCTGCCTGTCAACATCACGGTCAGCGTTAGCTACCGCTGCAACTCGCGCTGCAAGACCTGCAACGTCTGGCTGCTGCCCAACGATGACCTGACGCTCGAAGAGTGGGACCGCTCGTTCGAGTCGCTGGGCCGCGCGCCCTACTGGTTCACCTTCAGCGGCGGCGAACCAACCCTGCGCAAAGACCTGCCCGACATGGTGGCCAGCGCGTATCGCCACTGCCGTCCGGGCATTATCAACATCCCCACCAACGGCATCCAGGACAAGATCATCCCCGGTCGCGTGGAGCAGATTCTGGCCGCCTGTCCGGACAGCGAGGTTGTCATCAACCTCTCGCTGGACGGCGTTGGCGAGAACCATGACCGCGTGCGCGGGGTGAAGGGCAACTTCGAACGCGCCATGCGCACCTATGCCGGACTCAAGGACCTCAAGGGCCGCTACAAGAACTTCACGCTCGGCGTCCACTCGGTCCTCTCGAACTTCACGATTGACTGGTTCCCGGAGCTGTGCGAATTTGTCCAGACCGAGATGCAGCCCGACCAGTACATCACCGAAATCGCCGAGGAGCGTGTCGAACTGGATACGGTCGGCCTGGGCATCACGCCATCGGTCGAGAAGTACAGCGTCGCCATTGACACGCTGGTCGCCAGCCTGAAGGACCACGAGGCCAAGGGGCTTGCGCGCGTCACACAGGCCTTCCGCAAGCAGTATTACGAGATCGTCAAGCGGACGCTGCGCGAGCATCGTCAGATCATCCCCTGCGCGGCGGGTGTCGCCTCGGCCCAGATCGCGCCCAACGGCGATGTCTGGACATGCTGCATCCGCGCGGAGTCGATGGGCAACCTGCGTGAGCACAACTACAACTTCTCGGAAGTCTGGAACACCCCGCGCGCTGGTGAGTTGCGCCGCAGCATCAAGGCGGGCGAGTGCTATTGCCCGCTGGCCAACGCCTCCTACACCAACATGCTGCTCCACCCGCCGACAGTGGCCAAGGTGGTACGCGAAGTGGGCATGGGCATGCTGACCTCGCCCCGCTCCACCACGCCCACCACCGCCCCCATCCCCTCCAAGGCCGCGCTGGTCGGCGCGCAGACGGGCGAGAACTAGCCCGCCACCTCACATCCCCACCTCGCAGCGCGTGAGAGGTCCGGCAATGGCGCCGGGCCTCTCACGTCGTTCGGCGGACGCTTGCGGCATGGGTCCCGCCTCACCATCGGCGGCGCGAACACACGGAGAGGCGGCCACCCGCACGTCGAGCAGCCGCCTCTTGCCTCGCGCCCCTGCCAGCCCTACGCCACCGGCACAGGCGCCGGAGATGTGGTCGCCGTCAGGTTCTGCTTGTACCACTTCGACGCCAGACGCGCGCCCTCACGCAGCGGAACCTTCGGCGCGAAGCCCAGCACCTCGCGCGCCCGCTTGATCGAATGGCGATTGTCGGTGCCGAAGAGCTTTGCGCCCAGGCGGGTCACAATTGGCTGCTTACCAGTCTTCATGACCGCCTCGACCTGCTCGGCGCCCCAGGCGGCCATATAAAGCAGGTCATACGGCACATGGATGCGCGGCGCCGCGGCGCCCAGGTCCTCGGCGATGGCGCGCAGGAAACCCTCCTGGGTGATTGGCTCGTCGTTCGTGATGTTGAACGCCTTACCCACCGCGTCGGGATGTTCGGCGGCGAGCATCAGCCCCTGCACCACATCGGTCACATAGCAGAACGGCAGCGCATTGTCGCCGCGCCCCACCACGATGCCAGTGCCTTTGCGCACGCGGTCGGCCATCCGCCCATAGTGCAGGCGGTCGCCCGGCCCGAAGAACGTCCCTGGCCGCAAGATGACGGCGGGCAGCCCCTCCTCGGCGATCAGCTTCTGGACCAGCACATCGCCTTCGGTCTTGGTGATGGCGTATGGCTCCTGGAACGGCTGGAACGGGAAGTCTTCCTCCGCTGGGCGGCCAATGTTCATGCCATAGACGGTCCACGAGCTGATGTGGACGATGCGCTGGGCGCCCGCCTTCATCGCGGCGCGGCAGACATTCTCCACGCCTGTCACGTTCACCGCGCGATAGTTCTCGATCGGTACCCAGAAACCCATCAGACCGGCCAGATGGAAGACCAGATCGACGCCCTCCATCGCGGGTGTCAGCGTCGCCGGCTTGGTGATGTCACCACGGTGGATGGTCACGCCGCGCGCTTCGAGGCGCGAAGTATCCTCGTTGACCAGCGCAAGGACATGGATGTCGTGCCTGCGCTCTTGCAGCGCCGTAATCAGGTGGCCTCCCAGGAGACCCGAAGCCCCGGTAATCAGGGTTCGCATGCCGTCAAGCTCCTTGTTCGTAGGGGGTGAAAAGGTACATCACGCGGATCGCGACTGAAACCAGTCCACGCTGCGCCGCACGCCATCCGCCATCGCGACCTGCGGCTCAAATCCGAGTTCACGGCGGGCCTTGGTGATGACAAACGCATTCTCGCCGCCGAGCAGTTGCAGGCCATAGCGCATCAGCGGCGGCGGCGACTCGCGGCGCATCAGCTTGAACGCAGTCTCCGCCGACGCCCCAGCGGCGACTGCGAAGGCATAGGGGATATGGCGAGTCGGCGCAGGCACATTCAGGTCCTTGGCGATGAGAGAGAGATACTGGATCTGCGTCACCCGCTCATCATTGACCAGCAAATAGGCCTGCCCTACCGCCTGCGGCGCCGCTGCCGCCCGCATCATGCCTTGCGCCACATCCGTCACGTAGATGAGCGGGATGTGGTTGCGTCCAGAGCCAATCACCACCATACCGCCCCGCTGGATCATCGCGGCGAACCGGCCAAAGCTCGCCGCGTCGCGCGGGCCATAGATCCACCCTGGCCGCACGATCACCACCGGCGCGCCCTCCTCCGCCACCATTCGCTGGAGGAGCAGTTCGCCCGCGATCTTCGTCCGGGTGTACGGATTAGGCTCGTCATGGAACGGCGCCGTCTCGTCCGCCGTTCCGCGCACATCATTGCCATGCACGGTGATCGAGCTGACATGCACGACCCGGCTTGCCCCGGCGTCCATCGCCGCGCGTGTCAGCGCCTCCAGCCCGCGCACGTTGATCGCCTCGTAGAGCGCTGGATCGCCCCACGGCCCTGTCTTGGCGCCGCAATTCATGACGAGCGAGACGCCGCGTGTCGCCGCCACCAGCGAGGCGGCGTCCGTCAGGTCGCCACGGCTGATCTCGACGCCCTGCGCCTCCAGACGGCTGGCGTCCTCGCCGGGCAGCAACAGTGCGCGCACCGCGTCGCCGCGCGCCACAAGCGCATCCACCAGATGGCTCCCAAGCAGCCCGCTCGCCCCTGTGACCAGGATCATGTCAGTCGCCTCTCTGCATCGATGAAAAAACCGCCTCTACATGCTACGATGACGCGCCATCGCTGGCGCGTATCGAAGGTATCACGCGGCCCCACCATCGTATCTACCAGGCATGAGGCGCGCCCGCTCGCTGGTTGCGGCGTCACAGGCGGCAGGTATACAATATCCTGGCTTGCCCTGTGAGCAGGCGTCCGCGTGCTGTCGAACGCCTGTGTTTCCCGCCTCGCTCGAAGAGGAGCCGATACCCGTGTCTGATTTTCCTGAGCTTATGCGGCGTGGTTTGCCCGCTGGCATGCGCCTGATAGAAGGTGGCGTCACGGCTGCGCCTGGATTCTCCGCTGGCAGTGTCGCTTGCGGCGTGAAGTCCGCTGATGGCACGCCCGACCTCGCCATGCTGGTCGCCGATCGGCCCTGCGTGGCGGTCGGCACGTTCACCACCAGCCGCACGCCGTCGCACACCGTCATCCTCTGCCGCGACAATCTGGCGGCGACCGAAGGCAGCGCGCGGGCAGTGGTGGTGAACAGCGGCAACGCCAACTGCGCGAATGGCGCGCGCGGCATGGTGGACGCCCGGCGCATGGGCGAACTGGCCGCCGCGAAGCTGGGAATCGACCCGCGCGAGGTGATGGTGTCCTCCACCGGCATCATTGGCCGCCCCCTGCCGATGGACAAGATCGCGGCGGGCATCCACGACGTGCAGGTCGCCGACGATGGCGGCCCAGCCTTCGCCCAGGGCATCATCACGACCGACACGCGCGTCAAGACCATCGCGGTGGAGTTCGAGGTTGGCGGCGCCACTATCCGGCTGGGCGGCTCGACCAAGGGCGCTGGCATGATCTACCCGAACATGGCGACGATGCTCTGCTACCTCACCACCAATGTCGCCGCCGAGCGGGGCTGGCTGCAAGAGCAGATTCGCGCGGCGGTCAACGACTCCTTTAACATGATCTGTGTGGACGGTGACATGTCCACCAATGACACCGTGCTGCTCTTCGCCAATGGCGCCGCCCGGAATGAGCCACTGCGCGCGGGCGCGCCGGGAGCCGATGCCTTCGTCGCGGCGCTGCGCCACGTCACGCGCTACCTCGCCCGCGAGATCGCCCGCGACGGCGAGGGGGCCACCCGCCTGATGGCCGTGCATGTCACTGGCGCGGCCAGTGACGCCGACGCCCGCAAGGCCGCTCGCGCCATCACCTCGTCGCCGCTCTGGCAGTGCGCGGTGGCGGGCGGCGATCCGAACTGGGGTCGCGTGATGGCGGCGCTGGGCGCGAGCGGCGCCGATATGGACGCCGACCGCATCTCCATCAGCCTCGGCGATGTCAACATCGTGCGCGGCGGCGTGGCGACCGATTACGAGCAGGCGGCGGCCAAGCGCGCCGTCTCTGGCGTCGAAGTCTTCGTGAGCGCGGACCTCGGCATGGGCGCCTTCGAGGCGACGGCGTGGGGCTGCGACCTCACCCACGGCTACATCGATGAGAATACGACCTACACGCGCTGATAGCGCAGGAGAGATCAAGACATGTCTATGGAGACGACGACACGACCTGAGACGAGCGGCGATTCCTCCAGTGAGTGGGTGGCCAAAGAGCATAAATACTATCAGAGCACCTTCAAGCGCAGCCTGGTGATGGCGCGCGGCGAGGGCGCCCGCGTGTGGGACGCCGATGGCAAGGTCTACCTCGATCTGGTCGCGGGCATCGCCACTAATGTGCTGGGCCATGCCCATCCCGCCGTCGTCAGCGCGATTCGCGACCAGGCGGGACGGCTGATCCACGTCTCGAACCTCTACATCAATAAGCGCCAGGTGGAGCTGGCCGAGCAGCTCTACACCATCAGCGGCGGCATGCGCGCGTTCTTCTCCAACAGCGGGGCCGAGGCCAACGAAGGCGCCATCAAGCTCGCCCGCAAGTATGGCCGCCTCAACCGCAACGGCGCCTATGGCATCATCAGCATGGACCGCTCGTTCCACGGGCGCACGCTGGCCACCACCGCCGCCACTGGCCAGAAGAAGTACCAGGACACCTGGCGTCCGCTGCCCGATGGCTTCAAGCAGGTCCCCTTCAATGATCTGGACGCGCTGAAGGCCGCCACCGACGAGAAGACGGCGGGCGTGCTGATCGAGGCGGTGCAAGGTGAGGGCGGCATCTACCCCGCTTCCACCGACTACATGCAGGGCCTGCGCGCCTGGTGCGACGAGCAGAACCTGATCCTGATCTGCGATGAGGTGCAGGCGGGCATGGGCCGCACTGGCAAGTTCTTTAGCTGGGAGCACATGGGCGCTCGCCCCGACATCGTGACGATGGCGAAGGGCCTGGCGGGCGGTGTGCCGATTGGAGCGATGATCGCAGCGCCGCGCGCCGACATCTTCGAGCCAGGCGACCACGGCACGACTTTCGGCGGCAATCCCATCGCCTGCGCGGCTGGCGTCGCCACGATGCGCACGATCATCGGCGAGGACCTGATTGGCCACTCGCAGCAGATGGGTGAGTATCTCGACGCGAAGCTGCGCGGCCTGGAAGCCAAGTATCCCAGCATGGTCAGCGGCGTGCGCGGCCTCGGCCTGATGCGCGCCTTCGACCTCGCCGAGCCGCGCGCCCAGGACGTGCTGGACCGCGCGCTGGAGCAGGGCGTGCTGATCGCCAACGCCGGAACGTCCACGATTCGCTTCGTCCCGCCGCTCATTGTGCAGCCGGCGGACCTCGACGAGGCGGTTGACAAACTCGACATCGCGCTCTCGACCCTGTAGCCCCGGAAGACGCCCGGCGAACGTCGGGCGTCTTCCGCCCGAGGAGTTGCGCAACGATGGCAGATGATACACAAGGGACAACACCAGGCATGGATGGGAATGATACCGCGTCAGTAGCAGGCGGCCAGATCACTCAGGAAGAGGCGGAGGCCGCCGCCCGGCCCCACATCGAGGCTGGTCTCCAGGCCGCCGCCGCAGGCAAGTACGACACAGCGGCGGAGGCCTTCGAGCAGGCGGTGGAGGCGGACCCGACCAACGCTCGCTCGCGCTACAACCTGGGTCTCGCCATCCAGCGGCTGGGCGACAACGAGCAGGCCATCGTCTGCTATCTGCGCGCAATCTACATCGACCCTTCGCTCATCGAGGCGTACATCAACCTCGGCCATCTCTATCGCGAGCAGGGGGAGGACGAACGCGCGCTGGAGGCCTATCAGGGCGCGCTGGAGCTGGACAACGGTAGCGATGAACTGTTCACCAACATCGGCGACATCTACCTGGAGTTGGGCT
This sequence comes from Ktedonobacterales bacterium, assembly GCA_036393135.1. Classification (GTDB taxonomy): domain Bacteria; phylum Chloroflexota; class Ktedonobacteria; order Ktedonobacterales; family JADMIN01; genus JAKAIY01. The sequence goes on along the minus strand of DASVWQ010000192.1, from coordinate 5,772 downwards.
TCTATGATGACGCCGTGCTGGCATTCCGCCAGGCGCAAATCCTCAACCCGCAGAACAGCGTGGCGGCGGAACGGCTGCGCGATGCGCGCGACGAGATCGAGCGCCAGGCCGAGCACATCGCCGAGTTGGAGCGCGGGGTGGACGAAGAGCCGCGCGACCTCGACCGTTACGAGCAACTCTGCGACGCCTATCTGCTGGCGCACCGCGAGCAGGACGCGCTGAATCTGGTCAACCAGATGGTCGCGCTCGCCCCTAACGACGTGACCACCTACGAGACGCAGGCGCTCGTCCACGAGACGATGAACCACGCCGAGGAGGCCGTCGCCGCCTGGCAGCGCGTCACGCAGCTCCAGCCCGACGAATCGGAGGCCTGGGAGCGGCTGGCCACCTGGCGCCAGGAGATGGACGACCTGGACGGCGCGATCGTCGCCTACGAGGAAGCGCTGCGCCTGGCGCCGGATGCGCCCAGCGTGCGCTTCAATCTGGCCGAGACGCTGCGCGACGCTCAGCGCTACGACGAGGCTATCGCGCGCTACCGCGAACTGATCCATCAATTCGGTGAGTCGCATGACTTCGAGGATGCCGACCTGCTCGCCGACGCCTATGCGGGCCTCTGTGCGACGCTCAACCTCGCCGAGCGCTATGAGGAAGCTGTCGAGACAGCCAACGAGTTCATCCAGCGCTTCCCGGAGAATGGCGAGGCGCTCTACGAGAAGGCATCCGCGCTCGATGGACTGGGCAAGCGCGAAGAGGCCATCGCGGCCTACAATGACGCCATCGAGGCTGATCCGCTCAACCCCGGCATCCGTAACGACCTCGCCGATACCTATCTGGCTGTCGGCGCGCACGAGGACGCCATCGACCTGGCGGAATCAGCGGTCGCGCTCGACCCGGAGTTCGCCATCGGCTACGAGACACTCGCGCAGGCGCTGCTGGCCGCTGGCCGTACAGAGGAGGCGGAGCTAGCCACCGAGCGCGCCGCCGAGTTGCACGCCGCCTTCGATACCGACGACGACGAGGGCGAGAGTTAGTCGGCGCGTGAAACCGCGATCAGTGGCAAGAGGAAGTAGGCGCCAGCATGTTTTGCAGCGCGTGTGGCTCAGAGGTATCGCTCGCCGCCGATGTCTGCCCGTCGTGCGGGCGCGCCACCGCCACTGGCTCCGTGCGGGTCGGCGCGGCGGTGGCCAGCGATTCAGGGGCGCGCCTGCGTCTCGTCGAACCAGTCCTTGCTCCAGCGCCGACCGATCCCACGCTGGCTGCGGCGCCGCTTCAGCGGATCGGCAGCATCCGCGCGGGCGACCTCGATCTGCCCGGCTTTCCTCGCGCGCTGGCCGGGCGAGTTGCGCTGCTCACCGGCCTGGTGATGCTGGCCGACCTGCTCCTGCCGTGGGTCGATGTAAATGGCGCAGGCTATGCGCCGACGCGCATCGGCCTGCCCACACTGGGGATGGTGGCGCTGCTGGTCCTGGTCATCGCGCCACCACTGATTCCTCGCTTGCGGCGCGAGCGCTTCACCCGCGCGCTGCCTATGCTGGTGGGCGCGCTGACGCTGGGATTCGCCACCACCCTCTGGCTGCTCGCTGGCCCGCTGGCCGCCAAACTCACGGAGTCACTCATCGCGCGCATCGGCTATGTCGCCGCGCCAGAGCTGGCAGGCGCGTTGAGCGGCTCCGCTACGTCCATCCTGCGCATTTCGCCCGCCATCGGACTGTATCTCTTCATCCTTGGCGCTTGCATACTGACCGGGGCGGGTTACCTGGCGCTCACCGCATCGAATGAGTAACCCGGCGCGTTAGACGTGCGCCGGAGTTTCGTTGGCGCTCGCCTCCACATCGCACAGATCAGGAACCTGCTCTGCCGCCAGCCGCTCTACCAGCCCCAGCGCCGTTATCAGATTGAACGGCTTCAGCAACGCCGCCCGCACGACATCTGGCAACCGCTGCTCCGGCGTCAGCCCCGCCGACATGATGACCACCGCATGCCGCGCGGCGAGCGCGGGATCGGCTCCCAGCCGCTCGCAGACCTCCCAGCCTGTCACCCGTGGCATCATCAGGTCAAGCAACACCACCACCCGCTCTGGCGCGGCGGCCAGCGTTGGCACGACCTGCTCACCGTCGCCCAGCGCCTCCACGACATGCCCTTCCAGTTCCAGCGCAAAGGTCAGCATCTGACGAATCGCTGGATCATCCTCGACCACCAGTACCCTGGCCATAGTCCATTCCCCTCTCGACCACCTGACGCGACACTCGCTTACCGCTAACCTCGATGTTCCAACTTGGAACATATGTTCTAGTATAACGGCGGAACGTTGATCTGACAAGGGGCGCCGGTACTCTCGGCGCCGTTTGCCTCAGGCTTACGCTAATGGCGGGTCGGACGGTTGTTCTTTCGGCGGCTCGGCGGGACGGAGACGCGGCGGGGCCAGACGTGGGCGGCTCCGGGCATCTGTTCGCCACTCTGGCGCAATGCGCATGTGGAACTCTGGTCTGCTGATTGGCGTGAGGGGTGACGCCAGAGGCGCGGGCTCTTCCTCGACACCCGGTGGACTCGGCGGAGCGGCTGGCGTCCTGGCCTGTGTCTCGGCCAGCGATGAGGTCGGCGTCTCCGGCGGCGTCTCTGCTGGCGCATCAGCCTCGCAGCGCATCATCGTGTCACCCAGGGCGATGACATCACCTGTGCCGATCTGCGCCGGACCAGCCAGGCGCTCGCCATTGAGCCAGACGCCGTTGCTGCTGCCCACGTCGGAGAGGAAGTAGCCTGCTGGCTGACGCATCACCTGCGCGTGTATCCGCGAAATCGAGGGATCGGAGATGACGATGGCGCAGACCGCGCCCCGCCCGATGGTGGTGACGGCGGCGCTCAGCGGCCACGCGCCGCCCGCATCCGCTCCCTGGAAGGCCACCAGCCGCAGCCGGGGCTGCGCCAGCGCCAGCGAGTCGGGGGCGCGGCGCGTCTTGCGCGTCTCCGGCCCCTCCAGTTCTCCCGCGTCAGCGGGCGCCGGGCGCACGACCTCGCGCAGGTCGAGCTGATAGCGCCGCTTGCCAAGCTGAATGACATCGCCAACCCGCAGCGGCAGCCGCCCACGCACGGCCTGCTCGTTGACCAGGGTGCCATTCAGGCTGCCGTAGTCCGCCAGCTCCACCCGCCCACGCTCCCAGCGCAGCTCGGCATGCCGCCGCGAGATGCGCTCGTCGTCCAGCACGATGTCGTTATCTGACTCGCGCCCGATCAACGTCAGGCGGTAGGTGAGCGAAATTGCCCGCGCAGGCGCGCCGGTGAGCGAGTCGGCGGGCGCCCCCATCGGGACCAGCGCGCCCCAGGGCAATCCATCCTCAAAGGCGGCGCGCTCGCGTTCGGGATCGTCCAGCGCGGCGGGCGACACGCCGCCACGCGCGGTCGGCCCGGAAGCCACGGCCACGGCGTCACGAGCGGTCGGGACAGGCCGCGCCAGCAGGAGGAAGGCGCAAAGCGCCGCCAGCGGTGTCGCCCAGCCAACCAGCGCCGCCGCAACCAGCGCCAGCGCCACCTCGCCAGCGGGCAACGTCGGCCCATAGACGCTAAGCCGATACTCGATCCAGAGCAGCGGCCCAATGTCGAGCGCGCTGGCCAGCGCACAGATCAGCAGCGCGCCAATGGCCTGCACACCCGCGCCGCGATGGCGCCAGAGCGCCCAGGCGGCGATGGTCGCGGCGCTCAGCATCGCGCAGCCGATGCCGCCAAAGACACTGGCGCTGTACCACGCCGGGAAGTCGCCGCCCACCATCTCGCCGTCTCCTCTGGCTATTCCATCGGAACGACGCCGTGGGCGCGCTCATACTGAATGTCCACCATGCGCGTAATCAGCCGCGACGCGCTATCCTGGGCGTACTCCGCGTCGCCATGTGTGTTGGCCTGCGCGCCCGTGACACCGCCATTCAGGTCGGAGGTCTCCCAGTACTCGATCTGCGCATGCGGCTCGTCACTCATCGCCACACCCAGGTATGCATGGGTCGCGGTGAAGACGATATAGGGGCGCATCCCCAGCCGCTCGACCGCTGAGGCCAGAATCACCGTCGTCTCGACGCACATGCCCGTTGGCGCGCTCGACGCCAGCACGTCGCGCGGGAGCTGCGCCTGCTGCGCGGCGCGGGTGGTGAAGGGCGCATTATCGACGGCATAGCGCAGGTGATAGTCGAATTGCAGCGTATCAAACAGCGCGTTCACCTGATTGCGCACCTGTTCCGGGGTGGCGCCCTGTTGATAGCCAAAGAGCGCAGGCAGGTTGTCGTAGCTCTCCGAGTGCACGCTGAGCCGCCGCCTCGCCCGCCCGACCAGCGCCACAATGCTCGGATCATCCGGCGTGACCCAGCCCGCAATGAGCGGCGTGTTATCGGCTCCAGTCACGGGATTGCGCCACTGAATCCACTGGCGCGAGTAGAGTTGAACGGGCGCGCTCGTCGCGCAGAGCGTGCGGGCGCCCGCCGCAAGCGTCACCTCGATCTGCGCAGCGCGGAGCGGGGTTCCGACCAGCGAGTCGAGCGTCGTGGAGGAGAGCAGCGGCGGCTTGAAGGTCGCCGTGCGGAAGCCCTGCGCCGTGTTCGCGTTGACCGTCTGCGACTGTGTGAAGCCGGGAATCGAGACGGTGAGGCTGGTAGCCTCTGGCGACTGGCTGCGATAGCGAATGCTGACGAGCGCGGGCATGTTAGGATAGAACCCACTGTAGATGACCTGGGGTGGATTCCACGCGATCAGCGTATCGCAGGCGGTGGTGTAGTCGGCGTAGAGGTTGCCGTAGCGCGCATAGGCCCGCAACCCATAGCCCACATAGGCCGCTGAGCCAGCGAGCAGCGTGAGGAGCAGCGCAGCCAGCGCAACTCGTCTTCGCCGCATCGTTGGCCTCCCTGAGTCTGACCGCCGCGCACGTGCGATGGAGCCGCGCTGCGTGGCCACACGCGCCTCACCGTAGCATTCGGCAGGACGGTGGCGCAAATCGGGCGGGACTTTCAGGCCGGGCGCGTTACTGCCATCAACCTCGTGAAAAACATCACTCGCTCCACCCACGCGCGGCGACCGCGACCCGGATGGAGCGAGTGATGGGTGAGGCTGCTGGCTCAGCGTTCCGCTACTGGGCGTTCTCGTTATGGTGGCCCGGCAGATGCGAGACGAAACCCTGCTCCACCGTGTGCGCGCCATGAGCCGCGCCGCCGATGGCGCCTGAGACGCCGCGCTCCAGCGATTGCGCCTCGTGCGTCACGCCACCGACGACATTGCCCGCCAAACGCGCGACGCCCGTGCCCAGCGCGCCTGCGTCGCGGAAGGCGGCCTGCGCGCCCTGCCCAAGCTCACGTTCGGCGAACTGCCCGACGTGCTCCGCCGCAACGACGGCCTCTTTGGCCAGCTTCTCCGACTCGGCGACAGCCAGCTCGATAGCCTTGATCATCGCGCGGAGCAGCTCCTCGACCGCGACCGTGATGGCGACCGCATAGGCGAAGGCGATGCCCAGCGCCGCCGCGACCAGATGCGTCAGGCCGCTGGGGATGATCTGATGTGTGAGGACCGCCGCAATGACTTCGGTGGCCAGCGCGACGACGATGAAGACGACCACCGCTGTGATGAGGACCGAGCGCACGGCGTGAAGAAACGCATGCAATACGTCCTTCGTCGCATGGCCGATCAATGTCATGATTCTGCGCTCCACCAGGAGCCTCCTCTCAACCGCCTTGACCAGGCCCACTCAACCAGCGCCTCTCAATGTCGCGTATGAAGCGCCTGCCTGGTCGCTCTAGTTTCTCA
>DASVWQ010000191.1:0-2567 GCA_036393135.1 Ktedonobacterales bacterium | reverse complement strand
ACCTCCAGCGCCGCCGACGAGCTGAGGCCCGCGCCGAGCGGCACATCGCCGTGGATCACCGCGCGAAATCCTGGCATGGCTGGCGCGGCGCCCGCCTCGACTAGGCGCCGCCAGACCGCTAGCGGATAGCGCGCCCATGATGGCGCGTCCCCGTCCGCGCCCGCCAGCGCCACCCTCGCAGTCTCATCGCGCTGCGCGGCGTACAGCGTCGCGAATGGCTCGCTAGCAGGCTGCCCCGCCAGCGCCACCATGCGGTTGACGGCGGCGGGCAACACAAAGCCATCGTTGTAGTCGGTATGCTCGCCAATCAGATTGACCCGCCCTGGCGCCCACCCTACCGCCAACGGCGCCCCGTCACGCGGAGCGAAGCGCTGGCGATAGCGTGCGCTGGCGACACGCGCGACCCGTGGCGCGCTCATGAGCGCCCTCCGCGCGTTACTTCGCCTTCGAGCAGGGCACGTAGCTCGGCGGCTTTCTCTTCGGGTCGCGCGTCATTGAGCCAGAACCCAAATGCCATCTCACTGCTGGCGGCGAGCTTGAGTTTGCCCGGCGCTCGGCCCACTGGCAATACCTCGATATGGAAGTGGTAGCGCGCATCGGCGAGTTGATGCAGGGCCAACATATAGGGCATTTCACCGCGCACCACGCGATCATAGGCGCGGATCAGGCGTGGGAGCAGCGCCGCCAGTTCGCGCGCAGCTGGACCATCGGGCGCCAGGCCATCCATCGCGCCGAAGTGCGCGCGTGGGATGATCTGCGCCTGGTAGGGGTAGCGCGCCCAGGCGGGAATGAACGCCACCCACCACTCACCCGCGAAGAGCAAGCGCGGCCCCACAGCTTCGGTGGCGAGAGCGGCGCAAAACAGACAGCCCTCGCCCGCCCGCTCTGCCTGCGCCACCGCCTCTATCTCGCGCTGGAGCAATTCTGGCGTGACGGAGAGCGCATAGGTCTGGCCGTGGGGATGGCGCTGCGTCTGCCCGATAGCCGCGCCGCTCGTCTCCCAGGTCATGACACATGGGTAGCGCGCCGCGAAGCGGTCGTACACCTCGCGCCAGAGGCGCACGACACGCAGCGCCTCTTCCACGTTGAGGTCGGCGAAGCGTCGGTCGTGGTCGCGACTGTAAATCAGGATGACACACTCGCCATCAGGCGGAGTGAGCGCGGGGAAGTCGTTGGGGCGAATCCAGGCCTGCGCGTCGGCGGGAACACGACCCGACGTAAGATCAGCGCAGAATGGACAGTCGCGCGACTGCTCCCGACGTCGCATCCTGGCGGGAGTCTGGGCGCTGTACTCACCCCAGAGCGCATTCCAGATCAGCCGCCCGCCTCCAGCATCCGCGCCGCTGTGGGACGCGCTCCTGAACCTGGCCATGCCATCCTCCCTCACTGGCGGTCGCCGCGCGCATCCCGATTGTATCACGGCTGAAGTCGGCTGCTTGCGCGCGCTTGGCTACCCTACCACCAGCGGCGGACACGCGAGGTCGCCGACGCGGAGCCAGCCTGCCTGCGAACCCATCTGGCCCAATCGGCATAGACTTCTTTCCCGTGCTATTACTCGCGAAATTGTCCGCGCGTTACACATTACGACCATCGGAATGTGAAGGCGAGGCGGCGACGAGCGCCCGCGCGGCGTCCCATCCACCCGGGAAGGGCGCCTCGCGCTGTTACTGTCGAGACTGGAAGGGAGGGATGTGGCGAATCTCCAGCCACGTCAGCCATGAGCAGAACGATCATCCGCTTTCTTCCCCCACAACCACCCACCCTCGACCAGCTACCCCTCATCAACGCTGGCGATCAGGCCGCGCACTGGCTCGATCATTACTGGCGCAAGCTGGGTCTGCCCGCCGACCAGGCCGGTTACCTCGCGCTGACCGATGACCGCCGCGAGTTCGCCCGCTGGACAGGTCGGCGTCTCAACACAATGGCGCTCGGCTGCTACTGCTATCTGCCGCTCTACCCCGATGACGATACGAGCGCCCAGAGCAGCGCCGCTTCGGCTGCGAACCTGACAGGCCCCGCGAGCGTTTTAGGCCGTGCGCAGTTGACGCTGCCCGGCTTTAGCGATCCAGCCGCAACGGCGGAAGACAGCGGTTTCGAGCTAACCTTCTCCCCGGATGAGGCGCAGGCGCTGCCGAGCGACTTCCGCCACCTCATCTTCATTGATCCCGCGCTGCTGCCCGAAGGCATCGAAGTCACGATTGCGCACGAACTGATTCACCTGGCCGACCGCATCTCCGGTCGCCCACGCAAGCACCACTGCCACGGCCACGATTCGATCTCGGTAGACGAGGCGGCGCTGACCGGACGAGACCCCGAATGGCTGCGTGAGTTGCTCGCGGAGGAGACACGCCGCCGCGAGCAGGCGGTGCGTCAGGCGCGCCCGTACAAGTACGTCTACGCCTGCCCGAATTGCGGCAAAACCTATTCGCGCGTGCGCAAGTACAGCCGCGCCGTCTCGTGCGGACACTGCGACCAGCGCTTCAACGCCGCATTCCTGCTGCAATTGCGCTCACTGAATAACGCTGAGGCGGGCGCGTCAGGCGCATCGGATCCCTCCGATCACGAAG
>DASVWQ010000190.1:0-2446 GCA_036393135.1 Ktedonobacterales bacterium | reverse complement strand
ACCATCTACTTCGGCGTGCCGCGTAGCTACACGCTGCTCTACGCCCGCATGAAGACCGACGCCAGGCTGCGCGAGGCGTTCTTCAGCCGCCTGAAGTTCATGTTCACCGCCGCCGCCGCGCTCGACCAGCAGACCTTCGACGGCTTGCAGGCGATGAGCGCCGAGGAGCGCGGCGAGCCGATCCCATTCTTCTCAGCCTGGGGGATGACCGAGACATCGCCAGACGCCACGCTCGTCTACTGGCCCACCCGCGACGCTCGCGTCATCGGGCTGCCGATCCCCGGCGTTGCGATCAAGCTGGCGACGGACGCATCGGGCAAGCGCGAATTACGGGTGAAGGGCGCCTGCGTGACGCGCGGCTATTATCACAATCCCGACGCCACCGCCGCCGCGTTCGACGCCGATGGCTACCTGCGCACCGCCGACGCCGCCACCCTCCTCGACACCGCGAACCCCGCCGCTGGCCTGGTCTTCGATGGCCGCATCGGCGAGGATTTCAAGCTGGCCACTGGCACCTGGGTTCACAACGCCCGCCTGCGCGGCAGCGTCAATGCGCTCGGCCAGCCGAACCTGCTGGAGGTGGTGGTCGCGGCGCCCAACCGCGCATATCTGGCGGCGCTCGTCTTCCCGAACATCGCCGTCCTGCGGGCGCGCTTCGCCGATGCCAGCGCGGCGGCGCCCGACGATGCGGCGTTCCTTGCCAGCGAGGACGTGCGCGGATGCTTCGACGACATCTTCGCCCGCCACAACCAGGCGCATCCCGCCAGCAGCGAACGCTTCGAGCGCTGCCTGCTGCTGACGGCGCCGCCGCAACTCGACCGCAATGAGACGACCGACAAGGGCTACATCAATCAGGGCGCCGTCCTGCGCAACCGCGCCGATCTGGTCGAGCGGCTCTATCAGGAGACACCCGACGCCGAGGTCATCACCCTGCCGTGACGGGCGCCCAGCGCATGCCGCCATCGTCTGCCTGCTCGATGTGGCCGGGCAGGGCGAAGTGCGCGGCGACCACCAGCGCCCGCTCGGCCAGCGCGTCGGCCAGCCACCAGCGCCGCGACTCCCGCATGCTGGCTGGCTCGGCCCACGTCACCATCCAGTCGGGATACTCGACCTCGATGGGGTGGTGCAGCAGGTCGCCGATGATGTAGAGGGTCTGGCCGCCCGACGCCACGCGCACGAGCTGATGCCCCGGCGTCTCGCCCGGCGCGGGCAGAATTGCGACGCCCTCGGCCAGCTCCTCGCGCGCGTCCACCAGCGTCAGCGCGCCCGCCGCGTGAACGGCGCCGAGCGTCCGCGCCTCCAGCGAGGTCGGGTCGGCCAGCGCCGCCTGCGTCTCGTCGGCGCGCCAATCAGCCCCGCCGAAGTAGTGGCGCGCGTTGGGATAGGTCAGCGCCACGCCGTCCGCCGTCGGGGTGGTCAGCCCCGCGAAATGGTCCCAGTGGGCATGGGTGATGACGACGTGCGTGATGTCGCCAGTGGAGACGCCCAGCGCGGCAAGTTGGGTGGGAATATCAGGCGGCGGCGTATAGTCGGCGATGGCGTACTCCGAACCGGGCGTGACGGTCGCGCGGTAGTCGTTGGCGTCCACCAGCAGCCGCATCTCGCCCAGCTCGACCAGCGCGCTCAGGCTGGGGCAAGCGCTCACTGCCTCGAAGAGGTCGGCATAGCGCGGGCGCCAGACCTCCTCCGGGACGGCCATCTCCTCGGCCAGCCGCAGGCGCAGGTCGCCCGCGTTGAGCGGCGTCACCCGCGCCGCGCCCACCTGCCACGTCTCTCGCTGGTTCATCACGGCCTCCCGCTTACGGCTGGAGGGCGGCGAGTGACCGCGCGCTCGCGGCTCCTACGCCACGCCCGCCCCATCTGTGAGAAAGCCTACCACAGCCTGGGTGAACGCCTCCGGCGCCTCGATGTTGGTGAGGTGCGCGGCGGCCAGTTCGATGTAGCGCGCCCTGGCAATGCGTTCGGCGAGAAAGCGGCCATCGGCAGGTGGCGAGGCGGTGTCCAGCTCCCCCGCGATCACCAGCGTTGGCGCCTGAATGCGCTCCAGACTGTCGCGCTGGTCCATGTCGCGGATGGCCTCGCAGCAGGCGCAGTAGCCCTCGGCGGAGGTATCGCTGAGCACCTGGCGCATGTGATCCAGCGTCGCCGATGGCCGCTCCATGAAAGCGGCGGTGAACCAGCGCGCCACCACCGCCGAGACAATGGCTGGCATGCCGCCCAGCTGCACCGCCGCAATCCGCGCGTCCCAGAGCTGCGGCGGACCCAGCCGCGCCGCCGTGTTGCAGAGCACGAGGCGATTCACGCGGTCGGGCGCGTTGGCCGCCAACCACATGCCCACCATGCCGCCCATTGAGAGGCCGCAGAAGTGCGCCGCTTTCACATCCAGCGCCCCGTAGAGGTCCAGCGCATCCTGCCCCAGATCGGCCATCGTGTAGGGGCCGGGTGG
>DASVWQ010000189.1:0-13234 GCA_036393135.1 Ktedonobacterales bacterium | reverse complement strand
GCGCTACCGTCTGACGGGCGAGTACGCGATGGACAAGGCCGATGGGTCTGGCACGCTGCTCTTCGATCTCGCGCGGCGTGACTGGTCAGCCGACCTATTGGCGGAGCTAGCGATTCCCGCCGCGTGGCTACCGCCGACCTTTGAAGGGCCAGCCGTGACCGGCGCCATCAGCGCGGAGGCGGCCCAGGCGACGGGGCTACGCGCAGGTACCCCGGTGGTGGCGGGCGGCGGTGACCAGGCGGCGCAGGCGGTCGGCGTGGGCGCTGTGTCGGCTGGTGTGCTGGCGCTGACACTTGGCACGTCGGGCGTCCTCTTCGCGCCAACCGACGCGCCCGCCATCGACCGGCAGGGGCGTCTGCACGCCTTCTGCCACGCCACACCAGACCGCTGGTGCCTGATGGGGGTGATGCTGAGCGCGGCGGGGAGCTTCCAGTGGCTGCGCGACACGCTGGCGCCAGAGGCCAGTTTCGATGAGTTGGTCGCCGAGGCGGCAGGCGCGCCCGCTGGCAGCGAGGGGTTGCTCTTCCTGCCCTACCTGACAGGCGAGCGCACGCCATATCCCGATCCGCTGGCGCGCGGGGCATGGATCGGGCTGACAGCGCGGCACACGCGGGCGCATCTGGTGCGCGCGACCCTCGAAGGCGTCGCGTTTGGCCTGCGCGACATGCTGGAGTTGATGCGCGAGACGGGGCTGGCCGTGCCCGACCGCGCGCGGGTCTCCGGCGGGGGCGCGCGCAGTCCGCTGTGGCGCGGGATCGTCGCCAGCGCCTTGGGCATCGAGCTGGAGACGCCCGCCGTGACGGAGGGGGCGGCCTACGGCGCAGCGCTGCTAGCAGGAGTAGGAGCGGGCGCCTGGCCAGATGTGGCGGCGGCGACTGCGGCGCTGGAGATGCGCGGCCGGGTGGCGCCGATAGCCGAGGACGCGCGGCGGTACGATACGCTCTATGAACGCTATCACGCGCTCTACGCGACGCTCGCGCCAACCATGCACGCGCTCTCGGCGTTCGCGAGCGCCTCGGCGAATAAACGGCTCCAGGGGCATGAGGACGGCAGAGTGAGTGGTGATGCGCATGGATGAACTGGCGGCGAGACGTGCGGAGATTGCGGAGAAGCTCCAGCGGCTGCGGGCATTCCTGGCGCAGCGGGGACTGGACGCCGCGCTGCTGACGACGACCGCTAGCACGGCCTGGCTGACCGCTGGCGCCGCAACCTATGTGAATGAGTCAGTAGACGAGGCGGCAAGCGCGCTGCTGGTGACGCCAGACGAGGCGTCACTGCTGACCGACCCCATCGAGGAGCCGCGCCTGCGTGAGGAGGAGCGGCTGGATACACTGGGCTTCACCTTCGTCGTCGAGCCGTGGCATGCGCGCGAGGTGGAGGCGCGCCGTCGCACACTTGGGTTGCGCGTCGGCGTCGAGGCGACGGCTCATCCGATGAGCGCAACCTTCGATATACGCGGCGCGCTCACAGGGATGCGCTCACGGCTCACGCCAGGCGAGCAGGCGCGGCTGCGAGCGGGCGCGGCGCTGGCGGCGGAGGCGATGTGGGAAGCCGCGCGGGGCGTGGCGCCGGGAATGAGCGAGCATGCGGCGGCGGCGCTGCTGGCAATGGCCAGTCGCTCGCGCGGAGGAACGGCGACGGTGGCGCTGGTGGGCGCCGACGAGCGGATGAGCGCCTATCGCCATCCGCTGCCGACCGCGAAGGCCATCGAGAGCGCAGTCATGCTGGTGCTCTGCTTCCGCTACCGGGGACTGGTCAGCGCTCTGACCCGCACGGTGCGCTTTGGCAAGCCCACGCAGGCGCAGCGGCGCGCCGACGAGGCGGCCGCGCGGCTGGACGCGGCCATCATCGCGGCGACTCAGGAGGGGCGCACCCTGGGCGAACTGTATGAGACGCTGCGCACGGCCTATGCGCGTGAGGACGCGGCGGCGCAGATCGAGCGCCATCACCAGGGAGGGACGATCGCCTATCTGGCGCGCGAGACGCTAGCGCGCCCCGGCGAATTGACGCGCGTCGCGGTTGGCCAGGCCTTTGCCTGGAATCCATCGCTGCCCGGCGTGAAATCCGAGGATACGTTCATCCTGACCGAGCGTGGGCCAGAGATCATCACCGCTATGGCGGCCTGGCCGACGCGCGCCATTCCCACCGAGCGCGGCGCCATTGCGCGCCCGATGCCGCTTCAGCGCTGAAGATGACCAGCGAGTACGCGAGTGTCCAGAATCGCCGAATCTGTCAGCTCCCACGCCACACAACCGCGCAGGTATTTTAGGCGCCATGCATAATATGTGTAAGCCGCTCCCCTGTCAGGATGCACATTGTCTTTCGCGCGGCGCTTGGCTACACTGTGCGACAACAGAGAGCGGAGACGCTGACATGCTCACCAGCGCGCTCTCATCCTCCCAATGATGGGACTTCTCCAGCGTGGTGGTAGCACGGTTCGTCCAGGTTCGGCGTATCTCACTTTTTGTGCGATCCACCCAAAAGACGACAACGCTCGAATGGAGCAGCCCTGGCATAGCCAGCGTCGCCCACAACTGGGCGGTTCCTCATCCTTCGCGACCCGTGCGCAGGGGCGCGCACATGCCGACCAGCGCTGTCAGCGGCTCAGTCAACGCCGTTTGAGCCAGTCATCTCACTACGGCGCGAGGTAGCGCCGAACGAAACGATCGATTCCTTGACCTCTCGATGGACTCGTGTTCGTTCGCCTTACCCAGGCAGCGTTAGTGAAAGGTGCGCGCTCATGTCGTTGACTGTGCTCCAGGTGGCAGCCGCCCGCTTCCGAGCCAACCTGCGCGATCCACTTCTTCGGCGCCAGGTGGGCGCGCTGATGGTGGGCAAGCTGCTTGGCCTCGCACTTTTGCTGTGCGCGATATGGTGGTTCTTGCCGCGTGTCGCGGACGCCGCTACACGCTCGACCGCGCCGACAGCCGAAATCAACGCGCTCAATACCGTCTGGACGCTGATCGCCGCTTTCCTGGTTTTTTGCATGCAGGTTGGTTTCGTGATGCTGGAGGCGGGATTCGCCCGCTCTCGCGAGGCCGTCAATATCCTCGTCGAGGGCATTGTGGACACCTGCATCTGCGGCATCCTGTTCTGGGCGTGGGGTTTCGCCTTCATGTTCGAGCCAGGCTCGCCACTGATCGGGACGCACGGCTTTTTCCTCCAGGGGGTCCCGGCGGTGTATGGATCGACAGGCATTCCCCTGCTGGCTTACTGGGTCTTTCAGTTCGCATTCGCCGACACCGCCTCCACCATCACCTCTGGCGCGATGATTGGTCGCTGTAGCTTCTGGGGCGACATGCTCTATAGCGTCGGCGTTACTGGCTTCATCTATCCGATCATCGGCCACTGGTCCTGGGGGCCTGATGGCTGGCTGGCCGCGATGGGATTCCGCGATTTCGCTGGCTCGACGGTCGTTCATACTATCGGGGGCGTGATCTCACTGGCTGGCGCCATTGCGCTCGGTCCGCGTCTGGGGCGTGTCTTCAAGCGCGACGGTGGTGGCCCGCCACCTGCCCACGATCTGGTCATCGGCGCGGTCGGCGGCCTGATCCTCTGGTTCGGCTGGTATGGCTTCAATCCCGGCAGCACGCTCTCCGCGCTGGACATCGAAGGTATCGCGCGCGTGGCATTCAACACGACGCTCGCTGCCTGCTCCGCAGGCCTGACGGCTCTCTTCATTTCCTACGCGCGCTCGCGGAAGTGGGACCTTGGCGTGGTAGTGAATGGCTTCCTCGGCGGGCTGGTCGCCATCACTTGCCCATGCTACTGGGTGGACCCCATCGGCGCGTTCTTCATCGGCGCCGTCGCCGCCTTTGTGATTGTCTATGGGCTGGACCTGCTGGAATACCTGCGCATCGATGACCCCATCGGCGCGATTCCAGTGCATATGATGGGTGGCATCTGGGGAACACTCTCGCTTGGCCTCTTTGCCGCGGGTAAGTATGGCGCGCCCACGCCTGGCGGCGCCGATACCACCAACGTCGTGACAGGTCTCTTCTACGGCGGCGGGCTGGACCAGCTGGGCGTCCAGCTCCTGGGTTCGGGCGTGACGACGGTCGTCACGCTCATCGTGTCGCTGGGGATGATGTACGGCCTGGCGCGCTGGGGCATCCTGCGGGTCTCGGCGGCGGGCGAACTGGAAGGTCTGGACCTGCACGAGCACGGCGCGGCTGCCTACCCGGAGTATGCGCTGGCCGCGGCTAAGTCACCTGGGAGGAAGTACGCGACGGAGGCCATGACGGGTGTGTCGGGCGCAAACATTGGTGTGATGGCCTCTGATCGGTCCACCGTCTCCGTAACACAGCGCAAGCAGGTGGAGGCTGTGGAGACGGTCGAAACGCCGGACTAGCCACCGCTGGGCCGCGTGTGAGCGACTCACATGCAAGAAGCGCAGCGCTCGTCCATTTCAGATGCGCGCCGCGCTTCTTTTGCGGATGTTCGGGATAGCGCTAGCCCGCGTCGCGCTGGAGCGCTTCGACGTGCGCCAACTGGGGCCAGGCGGCGTAGGTCTCAGCCGATATAGCGTGTGCGCCCGCAATGAACATCTCGATTGGCGCGGTATTACGCGCGGGCGTCGGTAGCGCGTCGCCACGATGATAGAGGCCCGCGAAGCCATCCACCATCGCCCAGAACAGTTCCATCAGCGCATACGGTTCGGCGTAGGTGGGCAGATCGCCGCTCGCGATGCCTGCGCTCATCAGCTCAAGCAGTGGAGAGATCACAGAGTCGAGGATGATGTGTCGCAGGGCAGGGATGCGCGCCCGCGGCATGTGGCGCATTGCGTCGCGCTGCATCGCCTGATACTCGCCAGCCTCGCCCGACCAGAAGATCAGCGCCAGGTTGAGCAAGCGGTTGCGAAAGGTCTCTCCGTCGGCGGTAGCGCGTGTAATGGCGTCGCGCAGATCGCTGAACCACTGGGCGATGACAGCGAAGTAGAGGCCCTCTTTGCTGCCAAAGTGATGGTAGAGGGACGGTTGCGTGACCCCTGCCGCCAGACAGACCTGCCGGGTTGCGACGGAGTCGTACCCGTCGCGCAGGAAGAGCCGCATAGCCTCGCGCAGCAGGCGCTGGCGGGTGTTGCGCTCGCTGGTCGTCGTGACGCCATCGGCGCCAGAGTCAAATAAATCGGACATGGGTGGGACCACTTCACACAGCGCGCTTACCAGAAGTCGGGCGCGCGAGGCGGCGCAAGCGTCGAGCGTACACTGACACTAGCATATCACGCGCTACGACATAGCGACCGCGCAAAACCCTACGTGATTGCGCCGAATCGCCGCCTCCCAGCTCACAGCCATGTCATCGAGCAGCAAATGTTTCATTTACGAAACAGAACATGTGTTCAATATATTAGCGTCCGGTTGGTAATACATATTATGTCGTGTATACGCAAATCACCATTTGCGTATAATTAAATGATTCGTCATAACATTGCTAACCGACCGGACTGCGTTCGTGTCGCACTTGGCCAAAAAGATGGTGAAAGGTGTGTTGATGGAGTGAGCATGGATGTGAGGAAAAGGTGAGCGTGTTGAATGAGTGGCGGGGGTGGCGGCGAAGGAAATGCAGGAGTAAGCGCCAGAGGGCATGCCGCGAATCCAGATCGCCTCGCTGGGGAGCTTTGTATGGTATGTCGTCACAATGCCGAGGCGCGGATGGGGGCGTACCGAGGCATACTGGATACCAGCGCGGCATGTATACTGAGGATGGCGGCGGCAGGCTGTCGCCTGACGGCGCCGAACGCGCGATGTGGTAGACGCGAGCCAAAGGAGCGTGCGGCGTGAACCCAGGAGACCAGAGCGACCAGCGACCCGATGCCGCGCGCAACCTCAGTGGCGATGACCTGACCCAGGCGGTCCTCGCCAGCTTCGACCAGAGCGCGTCGCCGCGCTTTCGCCAGCTTGCCCAGGGCCTCGTCCGTCACCTGCACGCCTTCGTGCGCGAGACAGGGCTGACTGAGGAGGAGTGGGCGGCGGGGATCGACTTTCTGATGCGGGTGGGTCACATCACCACCGAGCAGCGCCAGGAATTCATCCTGCTCTCGGATGTCCTGGGCGTTTCGATGCAGGTCATTGGCGTGAATCATCCGGCGACCGGCGCGACCGGCGCGGCTACCGAGTCCACCGTCTTCGGCCCGTTCTTCGTCCAGGACTCACCACCCTACGCATGTGGCGACGATCTCGCCAATGGCGCTCCTGGCGAGCCGTGCTACCTGGCGGGCCAGATTCGCTCAACCAGCGGCGCGCCCGTCGCGGGAGCGCGCATCGAGGTCTGGCAGGCCGATGAGGATGGCCACTACGACGTGCAGTACGCCGACCTACCGGCAGCGCGGGGACGGGGCCATCTGTTCGCTGACGTGGACGGTGGGTATCACTTCTGGTCGGTGCTGCCGTCCGCCTACCCGATTCCAGATGATGGCCCCGTGGGCGAATTGCTCGCGGCGGCGCGGCGCAGCTCGATGCGCCCCGCTCACATTCACTTCATGGTGTCGGCGACGGGCTTCCAGACCCTTGTCACGCATGTCTTCGCTGAGGGCGACCGCTACCTCGACTCCGATGCGGTATTTGGCGTCAAGTCATCACTGATTGCGCCCTTCACGCGCCATGAACCGGGCCTGGCGCCAGATGGCAAGCGACTGGACAGGCCATACTACACGATGCGCTATGACTTCATCCTGGCGCCAGCAGCCAGCTAACGTGTCGCGGTCACCTGCGCCCCCATAGACACAGGACGCCGGTCGCCAAGGTGGGCGCCATCGCGCTGCGCGCCACCTGCTTGTTTGACGTCGCAACGAATTGCGCACTATAGTGTGCCTACACTCCACCTTATATGAAGCGCGTCCACCTGGATAGCTCGTCGGGCGCTGGCCATAACTGGCGCACGGCGGACGCTTGCGACACTCGTAGCGCCACCCTCCGTAGGCCACCAGTCGTAGCTGTGAACGCCCTGTAGCGCGTCGGTCACGTGTGGGACGCATTGCGCACGGGTTCTGCTGGGTTTCGCGCGCGCTCCTCCTCACTGCCTCGCGTGTGGGACAACTGAATCGTTCTGCTGTGATCGTGGCGGCGCGTGATAGCCGCCTGGACGAGTCCCGCCATGCGCGATCTGTGGCGCCTGGCGTACCCACCTGGAGGTAGGCAGTGATACCAGACAAGTTCACGTACTTTGCCCCCACGACACTTTCTGAGGCCTGGAGCCTCCTGCAGAACCACCCCGACGAGGCGAAGTTGCTGGCGGGTGGCCAGAGCCTGATCCCGCTGATGAAGTTCCGCCTCGCAACCCCTGCCTATGTTATCGACATGCGCAAGATTCCCGGCCTCGACACCCTGGAAGAGCGAAACGGCTACCTGGCCATCGGCGCAATGACGCGCGAGTCGGCGCTGGAGAAGTCAGCGGTTGTCCGCCGCCGCTACACGGGCATCTACGAGGCCAGCTCCGTCATTGCCGACCCTCTCGTGCGCAACTTCGCGACCGTTGGCGGCAACCTGGCTCACGCCGATCCTGCCAACGACCATCCCGCAATGCTCCTGGCGATGCGCGCGAGCGTCGTGGCGGCCAGTCCGCGCGGCCAGCGCACGCTAACGGTGGACGACTTCATTGTGGACACGATGGAGACCGCGCTCACTCCCGATGAGATCCTGACTGAGATTCACATCCCGTCGCCCACCGCGCACAGCGGCTCCGCCTACGTCAAGTTCGAACGCAAGGTGGGCGACTATGCGATCTCAGCGGTTGGCGTGCAACTCGCGCTGAACGGCGACACCATCAGCCAGGCGGGCATCGGTCTCACGAACTTGGGGCCGAAGGCGATCCGCGCAGCGGCAGCTGAGACGTTCCTGGTTGGGAAGCAGCCGACTGAGGAGAATCTACGCGAGGCCGCGCGCCTCGCCGCGAGCGCCGCGCAGCCGATGGCTGACCTGCGCGGGCCGGAGAGTTACAAGCGGGCCATCACCCAGACGCTCGCGGGGCGGGCGTTGCGGGCAGCCGCGCAGCGAGCGCAGGCTGGCGCGCAATAGCAGGGAGGAGCCTGAGGATGACCCAACACGTCAAGCTGACGATCAACGGCCAGGCGTATGAGGCGGACATCGAACCGCGCCTCCTGCTGGTGCATTTCATTCGCGAGGTTGCGAACCTTACCGGTACACACATCGGCTGCGACACAACGAGCTGCGGCGCCTGCACGGTCCAGGTCAACGGCGTACCCGCCAAGTCCTGTACGCTCTTCGCGGTGCAGGTGGAGGGCGACGAGATTCGGACAGTCGAGGGGCTGGAGGTGGGTGGCAAGCTCTCGCCCATCCAGGAGGGGTTTTTCCAGGAGCACGGCCTCCAGTGCGGCTACTGCACCCCTGGCATGATGATGACGGCCGAGGCGTTCCTGCGCGAGAATCCCCACCCGACGGATGACGAGATTCGCCGCGCCATCTCTGGCAACCTCTGCCGCTGCACCGGCTATGTCAACATCGTCAAAGCTATCCAGTACGCGGCCAAGGCCCAACACGAGCCAGAGACCGCCCCGACAGCCCCCGCGGAGGTGACGCCATGACCACCGATACTCCGGAAATTCACGGCATGGGCCACAGCGTGAAGCGCAAAGAAGACGCGCGCTTCCTTCGCGGCAAGGGCCACTACGTTGACGACATCAAGCTGCCCGGCATGCTCTACATGGACATTGTGCGCAGCCCCTACGCCCACGCCAACATCACGAAGATCGACGCGAGCAAGGCGTTGGCCCTCCCCGGCGTGCTGGCGGTCGTAACGGGCAAGGACCTCGACGCCGCTGGCCTCGCCTGGATGCCCACGCTGATGAGCGACAAGCAGATGGTGCTGCCAGTGGATCGCGTCGTCTACCAGGCGCAGGAAGTCGCCGCCGTCATTGCCACTGAGCGCTACATTGCGGCGGACGCTATTACCCAGGTGGATGTCGAATACGAACCGCTACAACCTGTCATTGACCCATTCAAGGCGCTGCAGCCAGATGCGCCGCTGGTCCGTCCCGACCGCGAGCAGAAGACCAACCATATCTGGCACTGGGAGGCAGGCGACGCGGCGCGCACCGACGCGATGTTCAAGAACGCCGAGGTTGTCATCCAGCAGGATCTCTACATCCCGCGCATCCACGTCTCGTCCATCGAGACCTGCGGCTGTGTCGCGTCGTGGGATCCAGTAGATAGCAAACTGACGGTCTACATGACCACACAGGCCCCGCACGCCATCCGCACCGTCTTCTCGCTGGTGACGGGCATCCCGGAGCACAAGATTCGCATCATCTCGCCCGACATCGGTGGAGGCTTTGGTGGCAAGGTGCCTGTCTACCCCGGCTACGTGATCGCCTGCGTCGCCTCACTCCAGACCGGACGGCCCGTGAAGTGGATCGAAGACCGTTCCGAGAACCTCCAGGCCGACAGCTTCGCCCGTGATTATCACATCAGCGCTGAGTTGGCGGCCACCAAAGACGGCAAGATGCAGGCGCTGCGCGTGAAGACGCTTGCCGACCACGGCGCGTTCGACGCGGCGGCGAATCCGTCGAAGTTCCCCGCCGGACTGTTCAGTGTCATCACCGGATCGTATGACCTGGAGGCCGCGCATGTCGCGGTGGATGGCGTCTACACCAACAAGCCCTCTGGTGGTGTCGCGTACCGCTGCTCGTTCCGGGTCACAGAGGCGGTGCATACGATTGAGCGGATGGTGGACAAACTGGCTCAGACGCTCTCGCTCGACCCGGCGGACGTGCGGATGGCGAACTTCATCCCACCGGAAGCGTTCCCGTACAAGTCTGCGACGGGCTGGGAGTATGACAGCGGCAACTATCCGGCGGCCCTGCGCAAGGCGATGGACGACATCGGCTATGCGGACTTGCGCCGCGAGCAGGCCGAGAAGCGCGCTCGTGGCGAGTTGATGGGCATCGGCATCTCGAACTTCACCGAGATCGTCGGCGCTGGCCCCTCGCATACGTTCGACATCCTGGGCATCAAGATGTTCGATAGCTGCGAGATCCGCGTCCATCCGACCGGCTCGGCCATCGCGCGCATCGGCGTGCAGACGCAGGGCCAGGGCCATGAGACGACCTTCGCCCAGATCGTCGCCGAGGAGTTGGGGCTGCCTGTCGAGAACATCACCGTCGAGCATGGCGACACCGACACAGCGCCGTATGGCCTCGGCACCTACGCCAGCCGCAGCACGCCAACCGCTGGCGCTGCGACCGCTGTAGCCGCACGCAAGATTCGCGACAAGGCGAAGAAGATCGCGGCCCACCTACTCGAAGCGAATGTCGATGATGTGGAGTGGCAGAACTACAAATTCCAGGTCAAAGGCACGCCAGGGCGCTCCGTCACGATGAAGGATGTCGCCTTCGCCGCGTACACCAATTTCCCCAGCGATGTGGAGGCTGGACTGGAAGCGGTCGATTACTACGATCCGCCCAACATGACGTTCCCGTTTGGCGCCTATATTTGCGTCGTGGACATCGACCGGGGGACAGGCCAGGTCAAGATCCGGCGCTTCGTCGCGGTGGACGATTGCGGCAACATCATCAACCCGATGATCGTGGACGGGCAGATTCATGGTGGCCTGACGATGGGCATGGCGCCTGCGCTGCTGGAAGCCATCACCTACGACGAGAATGGTAACATCCAGCAGGGGACGTTGATGGAGTACCTGTTGCCGACGGCGATGGAGACACCAGCCTGGGAAACTGACAAGACGGTGACTCCTTCGCCGCACCATCCGTTCGGCGCGAAAGGCGTGGGTGAGTCGGCCACGGTCGGCGCGCCGCCGGCCATCGCCAATGCGGTGGTGGATGCGCTGAGCCACCTCGGCGTGACCCACATCGACATCCCCATCACCCCGTGGAAGGTCTACGAGCTGCTAGTGGCGCATGGCGCGGCGGAGTTGTAAGCATGCATTTTGAAGGTACCCTGGACATCAAGGCGCCCATGGTGACGGTCTACCAGTTCGTAGTAGACCCAAACCGGGTGGCGGAGTGCGCGCCTGGCTTCAAATCGATGGAGATCCTCGCCCCTGACCACTTCAAGCCGACGCTGGCGGTGGGCATCGGCGCGGTCAAGGCGACCTTCACCCTCGATGTCACGCTGGAGGATACGCACGAGCCAGACCACGCGGCAATGCACGGGCGCGGCTCGGCGGCTGGCAGCGCGGTGGATATGAGCGCCTCGATGAGCCTGACGCCGACATCGGACACTGAGACGCGCATGGCCTGGGTGGCGGATGTCAACATCAGCGGCACGCTGGCCAGCGTCGGCTCGCGCCTGATCGAAGGCACGGCCCACCGTCTGACAGCCAACTTTTTTGACTGCTTCCGCACCAAGCTGGAAGCGTCGTAGTCCCACACAACGAGGAAAGACAGCGCCAGATGCGAGACGATATCCTGGCCCACGCCCAGCGACTCCGCGCCGAGGGTCGCGCCTTCGCTCTGGCGACTGTCGTGGCCGCCCGCCAGCCGACCTCTGGAACCCCTGGAGCGCGTGCGATCATCTTGCCAGATGGCCGTCTGGAGGGCTGGGTTGGTGGGCATTGTGCGCAGCCCGCCGTCACTCGCCAGGGCCTTGCCGCGCTGGCGGACGGCGCAGCGCGGCTGCTCGTGCTAAGTCCCGATGTCCATGAGCCAGAGACGCTGCGCGATGGCGTCGTGCAGTCGCCGATGCTCTGTGGCAGCCAGGGAGAATTGCGAGTCTTCGTGGAACCGTTCCTGCCTGAGCCAATCGTCGTCGTCGTGGGCGCGTCGGCGGTGGCGCGCGCACTGGTCCGCCTGGCGAGCGCGCTCGACCTCGAAGCCTGGGCCTGCGACCCGCTGGCGGACATGGAAGCGTTCCCAACCGCCGAGCGGCTGACGCTGAGTCTCGACGCGCTGGCGCCGCAACTCCAGGCGCGCAGCTACGTGATCGTGGCCACCATTGGCGCATACGACGAGGACGCGGCGCTGGCGGCGCTGGAGAGTCCCGCAGGCTACGTGGGCCTCGTCGCCAGCCAGAAGCGGCTCGCCGTGGTGCGCGCCTACCTCGCAGAGCATGGCGTCACCAAGTCGCGCATCGCCGACCTGAAGCGCCCCAAGGGTCTGCCAGGGTTTACCATACGACCAGAGGAGATCGCTTTCAGCGTGCTCGCGGAGCTACTGGAGGCGCGACGCAACCGTGTCGGCCTGAGTGAAGACCTCACCCCACCCAAGCGCGCCGAGGCCATCGATCCGATCTGCGGTATGACAGTGGACATCGCGACAGCCCATCACATCTCAGTCCGCGATGGCGTGACCTACTATTTCTGCTGCGCGGGTTGCAAGGCCACATTCGATAAACAGTCGGCCGGCGCTCAACTCTGATCGCGCCTCCACATCTCGACAGCGCGCGCCACTGCGCCCGCAGGCCAGCGCGCGTTCCGCCGCGCCCAGCGTATCGCATGTAGCTCCTTGCGCTGGATGGTTAGCGCGCTTGGGCGGGGCCTATGGTCGTGGCTATCTCCAGCGTCGGCGCCAATCTTCCTATTGATGAGATTCCGTAAACTTGTTACACTACGTCAAATAGCTGACCGCGTGACCTGCCATGCGAGACGCTGTTGATCTTGTTCGGAGGGAATTTGTATGCGCGACCTGCATTTCGATGGCGGATTTTTGCGGGACTTCAATGCCGCGAGCAAGCAGTGGTCATGGGCGGTCTGGCATGAGGCTCGGGCCGCCGAGGAGGCCACCGCCACGCGCCTGCTCGAAGAGGTGTTTGGCGAAGGCGATGCGTGGGCACAGCCGGGTGAGCGAAAGGATGACGTAGAGGAATAGCGCTCTCACGCTATCCTGTCCCACGCTCACCTGCTGAAGTGGAGTGGTCGGAGCCGCACGACTCCGACCACCTTTATGCGAACGCCATCGCGTTCAGGCGTCGCGCCATTCAGACGGCGCCTGGCGCTAGCGATGTGACGTGGCGCCGCTCTGATGGGTCGGTGTCTTCGACTCGCGCTGCCCAGGGTGCAAGATCACCTTGGTATAACCCTCAACGCGCTTGTCGAACTTCTCATAGGCCTGTGGCGCCTGCTCCAGCGGGATCTCATGCGAGACAACGAAGCTGGGCTTCGCGCGACCCGCAATGATCATATCGCGTAGCTGGCGATTGTAGCGTTTGACATTGCACTGGCCCGTGCCCAAGCGCAAGCCTTTCTCGAAGAGCTTGCCAATCGCTACGAGCAGCAGTCCCTGCTTGGCGCTCTCATTTGGCGCGCCTGGATCTGACGGGAC
>DASVWQ010000188.1:0-10346 GCA_036393135.1 Ktedonobacterales bacterium | reverse complement strand
GGGAAGCGCTCCAGGTCCACATCCTCGAAGTCGAGGCGACCGATCTCGCCCCAGCGCAGGGGTAACGCAAGCGCCGTGCCCGCGCGGTCGAGGCGTTCGGGATAGCTCAGGGCGTACTGGATGGGCAGACGCATGCTGGGGATGCTGGCCTGCATCTTGATTGAGTCGTCCACGAACTCGACCATCGAATGAATGATGCTCTGCGGATGGACGACAACCTCGATCTGGTCATAGGACATATCGAAGAGCCAGTGCGCCTCGATGACCTCCAGCCCCTTGTTCATCAGCGTGGCAGAGTCAATCGTCACCTTCGGCCCCATGCGCCAGGTGGGGTGGGCCAGCGCCTGCTCCACCGTCGCCACGCGCATCTCGGCCAGCGACTTCTGGCGGAAGGGGCCGCCCGACGCGGTGATGAGCAGCCGCCGCACGCTCGCGGAGTCCTCGCCGCGCAGGCATTGCCAGAGCGCGTTGTGCTCGCTGTCCACCGGCAGGATCGCGACGCCCAGTCGCCGTGCCTCGGCCATCACCTGATGCCCCGCCATCACCAGCGTCTCTTTGTTGGCCAGAGCAATCGTCTTGCCCGCGCGGATCGCCGCCAGCGTCGGGGGAACGCCGACCAGGCCAGAGGTCGCCGCGACGACCATCTCCACGTCAGAATGCGTCGCCGCCTCGGTCAGCCCATCCAGCCCGCGCACACAGCCCGGGAGCAGCGCGTCGAGCTGGGCCACGGTCTCGTCGCTCTCGCCCGTGCAGACCACCAGGCGGGGCGCGAACTCGCGCGCCTGCTCCGCCAGCAGCGCGACATTACCGCGCGCCGCCAGCGCCACCACCTCGAAGCGGTCGGGGTACGCGCGCACGACATCGAGCGTCTGCCGTCCAATCGAGCCGGTGCTGCCGAGGATGGCGAGGCGGCGTCGCTCGCTGCTCATAATGTGGTGGGTTCCTCTCGTCGCCAGTCCGGCGCTGAAGCCGCAGCCATACGGGCCTCAAGGCGCCTGCGGCCACGGCTGGATTGTACCACAGCGCCTCTGGCCGCACGCTGTGACAATCCCCACGGCCCATGTCATCGACACCGCCGCACGGGCGCGCCCTCACCATCGCATCTCGCTTATCATCTCGCGTATACTGCACGCCACAGGATGCGAGCAACCAGAACCCGGTTTTTGTGGTTGCGCGGCCAGCGATTGAGGAGCCTATGTCAGACGATAGTGAGATTCTGCCCGTAGAGATACACCTGCCTGGTCTGCTCAAACTGCTGGGCGAGAGCCTCTACTCCACACCGCGCGTCGCCCTGCGCGAGCTGGCGCAGAACGCCCATGATTCCTGCGTCCGTCGCCGCGAGGAAGACCCGGCGGCGGCCAGTGACTACGCGCCCGCGATCCAAATCTGGGCCGACCGCGAGGCGCGCCAGCTCTTCATCGAGGACAACGGTTCCGGGCTGACGCGCGACGAGATCACCGTCTTTCTCGCCACCGTCGGGCGCGGCTACACCAGCGAGCTACGGTCGCGGCTGGGCGCTGGCGGGCGCGACGAGGCGCTGGAGCTGATCGGCTTCTTCGGCCTGGGGCTGCTCTCGGCGTTCATGATCGCGCAGCGGGTGCAGATCACGACGTGCAGCTACCAGACGCCCGCCGAGGCCTGGCGCTGGGTCTCCGAGGGCGGCCAGAGCTACGCGCTGCGCCGCGCCACACGCCAGAGCGTCGGCACGACCGTCCAGCTCGATGTGCGCGATGACGCGCTCTTTCTGCTGGACACCGGCGCGCTGGCCGACACGCTGCGGAGGTATGCCGAACTGCTCCCCGTGCCCATCACCATCGGCAAGGGTGGCGAGGTCATCAATGCGCAACCCGCGCCGTGGATGCTGGAGGAGGGCGACCAGAACGACCACGCGCGCGCCGTGCGCTACGCAGCCTGGGTGCGCGAGCGGCTGGATCCCAACGCGCTGGCGATTCTGCCGCTGGACGACGCCCACCCCGCCGATGGCGGGGTGATCCCGCTGCGCGGCGCGCTCTACGTCCCTGAGCGCAGCATCATCTCCATCCGCGAGTATGGCGATGTCGCGGTCTACGTGCGGCGCATGCTGATTACCGAGCGTGAGCGCGACCTGCTGCCCGACTGGGCGCGCTTCGTCACAGGCGTCATCGAATGCCCGCTGCTCAACCCGACCGCCAGCCGCGAGACACTGCGCCACGACGAGATCTTCGACGCCGTGCGCGAGAGCGTCGCCGCGCAACTGCTGGCCTTCTTCGAGCGCCTGGCGACTGACGCGCCGCTGGACTGGGAAGCGGTGGTACACGCGCACAACGACCTCATCAAGGGCTGGGCGGTGCGCTCCTACGACCTCTTTACGCGGGTGGCCGACCTGGTGACATTCAGGACGAGCCGTGGTGAGCTGACCATCCCCGACTACCTGCGCGAGAATCCAGGCCGCATCTTCTACTATGATGAGGAGGATGGGCTGGCGCAGGCGCTGACGCTCTTCGAGGCCCGCCGACTGGCGGTGATCGACGCGCGCTGGTTCGCCGATGTAGCCTTCCTGAAGCGCTACGGCGAGTTGTACGGAACGCAGATCGAGCAGCTTGCCCCCGGCGCGGGCTTCATCTTCACCCCCTTCACCGATACCGACGGCTCCTGGCGCCCTGTGCTGGACGCCTGCGCCGCCGAGGGGCTGTCCGCGCGGCTGGTGACATTCCAGCCAGAGAGCCTGCCCGCCATCATCGTCTATCCGCCGGGAGCCGAGCGCATGCGACGCGCGCGACAGGTCGCCGAGCGCCCGACGGTCGCCAGCCCGATCCGCCGACTGGTACGCGACTACATCGCCAGACAGCCGGAGAACGAGGCGCCAGAGGGTATGCTGCACCTCAACGCGCTGAACCCACTGTTGCGGCGCGTGCGCGACTACGGCCCGCAGCGTCCGGAGTTCGCGCCGCTCATGACCATCCTGATCGCCAACGCGCGTGTTTTCGCGGGCCAGGGAATCTCCGCCCAGGAGACCATCGCCTGCTTCGACCGTATCAACGCCGCGCTGGCCGGGCTGACCGGCCTCGACATGGGCGCTGGAGCCGACCCGCGCCTGCTCTCGGCGCCCGCGCTGATCGACCTGGGGTTGCGACCCGACATCGCGGCGCGCCTCTGCGCCCGCTGCCCCAGCGTGGATGACCTGCTCGCCGCCGACGTGAACGCGCTGGCCGAGGAACTGGGGGCCTCGCCGCTGCTGCTGGCCACCGTGCGCGAGGAGATCAGCCGCCAGACGCCGCCACCGCCCCCAAGTCCGCGCGGCGTCATCACACCGCTCGAAGGCAGACGGCGCGGACGTGAGCCAGGTGACGAGCGAATCCCTGAGCGGGCAGGCGACGAAGGCGCCAAGGGAATGAACCCCACGGACGGCGCGAGGAGGAGTTCAGATGGCGAGTAATGACACTATTTTCGCCTGGACTTACCGCGACACAAAGCGGCTGCATGACGCTGGCGGGCAGAAGGCGCTGATTCCCGACCGCGAGCGCGCGTTCTGGCGCATGTATGGGAGCGACTACGAGGGCGCAGACCTGGCGATCACCGAGGCGATCCAGGCGGCCCAGGCCGAGAGCGAGACAGCCTGGGAGCTGTTTCTCCGGCACTGGCGCGTGCAACTGCGGCTGAAGGAAGACCTGCGCCGCGCCCTGCCAGAGGCGGTTGACCTGCTGACGCTGGCGGACGACGCGCGGGTGCGGGATGTGCCGCAGCGCATCTGCGCCTTCCACGATGTCGTCTACTGTCATCTGGCGATGGACCCCGCCTGCTACGGCGAGGATACCCTGGAGAATGCCCAGTCAGTGCTGGCGCAGACGCCAGAGCGCTTCGACTGTACCGACTGCGCGCGGATGAATAGCGCGACGGCGCTGGCGGCGATGGGGCGACGCGAGGAGGCGCGCACGACGCTGGCGCGCTTCCACGCCAACCAGAACGGGACCAGTGATAGCTGGCTGACCAGTGAAGCCTATGTCTACCTGCTGCTGGAGGAATGGGAGGAGGTCGAGCGGGTCGCGCGGCTGGCCATCGAGCGGGCGCGCAAGAACCAGACCGGAGATGTCTACACCCAGGCGCACATCTATCTGGCGCGGGCGCTGATCGAGCGCGGCCAGATCGACACGGCGGGGGCTGCGCTGCTGGAGTGCCGCCGTATGACCAAATACGCTGGTGGCTCGTACCTGCTGGCGCAACTGCTGGAGATGGACGGGCGGCTGGCCATCGCCACAGGCGAGTCTGGCGTGGACTATCTGACGCGGGCGGCGGAGCGCTACTTCGCCCTGGGCCGCTACCGCGAGGCGGCGCTGGCAGGGCTGCTGGCGGCGGAACACGCCCGCGACGATGTTCCCGCACGCGCGGACGATGCCGACGCGGCGGCGAGCGCCCCAGCGGCGCGGCTCGACCCGGAGCCAGCGCTGGCCATCGCCGCGCAGAGCCTCGGCGCTGTGCGCACAGCTGATCCGGCGCTGGCCGCGCGGCTGGCGGCGTTTGGGCGTGTCCCGGTAGCGCCGGCTGCGCGCGACAACAGCTACACCGCGCCCGCGACTGGCGGTGTGCGCGAGGGGCTGGAAGCCGAACTGGAGGCGCACCTCGCCAATCACCACCCGCGCGGCGTGGCGACGGCGCTCTACCGCCTCGGCGCCTGGCTCACCGAGCACGAGCAGCCGCGCGCGGCGGTCGATTACCTGATCCTCAACGGCATCCTGGAGCGCGCCCTGCGCCTGCCCCACAGCGACCGCGAAGACGCCCTGCTGATGCTGAACAAAGCGGCGGAGAGTCTACCGCAGGGGCGCATAGAAGCGGCCTTCGCGGCGATGGAGCGCGGCGTCCCCGAACGCTATGCGTCTATCTTCGGCGCGACCACCCCCGCGCGCTGGCGCTGGCTGACACGCGCGGTGGCGGCGGAATGGCGCGGCGAGGCGGTTGTCGAGCCAGAGAACGACGCGCAGGAGCCGGAGCAGGGCTTCAGGTCATGGCTCGACCACACCGCCAGCATGTCCACGCTCGTCCTGCGCTTCCGCGACCACGCCGACCCGGCGAGCGTGGCGCGCTGGAACCAGTCGCTGCGCGAGATCATCGAGGACAGTTTGCGGGCGAACGGCGGCCAATCCAACCCGCTCACCGCCTTCGTCGAGGCGCTGGCGGCGCTTTGCGCGGGCGAGGCTCCCGAACATGCGCTCACGCTGGCGCAGGAGCCATTCACTGCGACCGTGCGCCAGGTGATCGCGTCGGCGGGTCATCCCGTCTGGGAGCAGCCCGGAAACTGGCCGCTCGACTACTTCGTCGAGCAGGACGCGCAGATGGCGGTGCGAGCGTTGCGGGCGCGCGATGAGCATAGCGCCAGCCGCCGCGAGAACATGGCCTTCCGCTTCGACTTGCAGGCGATTGACCTGCGCAAAGAGCAGGCGCTTGCTGAATTCGCGCGCTTCGTGACGGCGCTGGCCGCGATGATGCGCGCGGGCGGCGCGGTTCCCTCCAGCGCCAGCGACCTGCCCGAGGAACTGCGGCAGGTTCTGGCGGCGGTCAGCGCGGCGGGCAAGGCGCCCGACGACGAGACGCAGCCCGGATGACGCGCAGCCCGGCGACGCGCTCCTCGCCTCGCGCGGGGGAGCGCGTCGCGGCGCGTCCCTTGACAGCCGACCCGCAGAGCGCTATACTCGGCGCAGAGGTTGAATGAACATTCAGTCAACGAGGCGCGCAGTATGGCGAGCGGCAAGCGCAGTGAGCAGGCGGAGCAGCGCCGCAATCAGCTCGTGGACGCCGCGCTCGACCTCTTCAGCCAGCAGGGGATCGAGGGGACACGGGTCAGCGACATCGCGCGGGCGGCGGGAGTGGCGCAGGGGCTGCTCTACCACTACTTCCCCGGCAAAGACGCCTTGCTCGCGGCGATCATCGCGCGGCACGGCCCGATCCCCATCCTGCAAGACCTGCTGGCGACCTCTGGCGCGAGTCCAGCGCGCGAGACCCTGCTGCGCCTCTCGCTGCGCCTCTACACCCTCGCTCAGGAGCGCCGCGCGTTCGTCCGCCTCTTCATCCGCGAGATCATCTGGCGGCCAGAGGCGCTGAGCATCGGCATGGCGGTGCGTGAGCAGGCGCTGGCGATGCTGGCGGGCTACCTCGCATCACGCGCGGCGGCTGGCGAGTTGCGCCCGCACGATTCCCGCGTGGTGGGACAGACCATCGCGTCGGCGGTGATCCTGCCCGCGCTGGCCGAGCTACCCTACGACCCGTATGTCACCGGCGCGATAGACACCATCCTCCAGGGGATCATGGCGCGACCCGACAACGCCGTGGCGCCACTGGAACAACCGTCGAGGGGAGAGTGAGACCCGATGGAGCATCCCATTACCCCACCCAATGCGGCCCCAGCCGAGCCGCCCGTTAGCGTGCGCCATCTCGTGAAGCGCTTCGGTCGGCTGGCCGCGCTCGATGATGTAACCTTCGATGTGGTCGCGGGCGAGACGTTTGGCCTGATCGGCCCGAACGGCTCTGGCAAGACGACGCTGATCCGCCTGCTGCTGGGGATGGCCGCGCCGACCAGCGGCGAGGTGGTCGTGCTGGGGCGGCGCATGCCCGACCGCCGCGCCGCCCGCCAGATCGGCTACATGACGCAGGCCAGCGCGCTCTACGCCGACCTCAACGTGCGCGAGAACCTGGCTTTCTTCGGCTCGCTCTATGGCCTGGCGGGCAAGGCGCTCGCCCAGCGCATCACCGAGACGCTGGCGCTGGTGGACCTCAGCGACCGCCGCGATACCACCGTCGGCCAGCTCAGCGGCGGGATGCGCCAGCGCCTCTCGCTGGCCATCGCGCTGATCCACCAGCCGCGCCTGCTCTTCCTCGATGAGCCGACCGTCGGCATCGACCCGGAGTTGCGCCTCCAGTTCTGGGACTACTTCGCAACACTCAATCAGCAGGGCGTCACGATTCTCGTCTCGACCCACCATCTGGATGAGGCGCGGCGCTGCAACCGCCTGGCCCTGCTGCGCTTCGGCAAGCTGCTCGCCCTCGACGCGCCCGATGCGCTGCTGCGGGCATCGGGACGCGAAGACTTCGACCAGGCGTTTCTCTACTACGCCCAGCGCGACGAGATGGCCCCGGGCCAGTCCGCCGCGCACGAGTGAGGGCGCATCGAGCCAGGGGAGACGACCACCATGATCCTGTCCATCCGCCGGACACTGGCCCTCGCGCTGCGCATTGTGCGCCAGTTCGTCCGCGACCGCCGCACGATGGCGCTGCTCTTCGTGGCGCCGCTCGTCATCATGACGCTGCTCAACTTCATCCTCGGCAGCGCATCCTCAAATATTACGCTGGCGCTCGTGCCGCCTGGTGGGCCAGCGGGCGCGGCCATCCAGAGCGAGCTGACCAGCGCGCTCGCCTCGGTCAAGGGCGTCAAGCTCACGACGATCAGCGTGGGCGAGGTAGACTCGACATTGAAGAAGGGTGACGCCAACGCCGCGATCATCTTCCCGCCGGACTTCGCGGCGACGCTGGCCAGCGGCGGACAGCCCCACATCGCGCTGCGGCTGGACGGCTCGAATCCCGGAGCGGCGACCCAGGCCAAGCAGGTTGTCACCTTCGCGCTGAGTGCGCTCAACACGCAGGCCGCCAACCCCAGCGCGGGAGCGAGCGCGCCCGTCGCGCTCGACACAACTTACCTCTATGGCGGGCCGCAATACACCCAGACCGACGCGCTGGCGCCTCTGTTCATCGGGCTATTCTCGTTCTTCTTCGTCTTCCTGCTCTCCTCGGTCGCTTTCCTGCGCGAACGGAGCCAGGGAACGCTGGAGCGGGTGCTGGTCTCGCCGCTCAGTCGCACGGAGCTAACGTTGGGCTATGTGCTGGGCTTTACGCTCTTCGCCACAATCCAGTCGCTGGTGATCCTGGCATTCGTCATCTACGTGCTGCAGGTACACTACGCGGGCAATCTCTGGCTGCTCTTCCTCATCACCCTCTCGCTGACCATCGGCGGAGTGAACATGGGTATCTTCGCCTCAGCCTTCGCCCGCAACGAGCTTCAGGTGATCCAGTTCATCCCCCTGCTGATCGTGCCGCAGATCCTGCTGGGTGGGCTGTTCTTCCCGGTCAAGACGCTGCCCGCCGTGCTCTATCAGCTCGCCTACGTGATGCCGCTGACCTGGGCCAACTTCGGCCTGACGGATGTGATGCTGAAGGGGCTGGGGCTGGCCGACATCTGGCCCGACCTGCTCTTCATCGTCGGCTTCGCGGCGGTAATGGTGGTCGCGGCGGCGGTCTCGCTGCGCCAGGAGCGGCTGTAGGCGGGCGCGCCACGCCGGGCAACCCACCCGCAGCGCACCCGCACCTCGCATGACCCCGATACCGCGCAGTGGAAACTCTTTAGCGAACTGCTGGCGAGGGGGAATAAGATGAACACAGTGGATGCGCGATAGCCAGCATCGGCGGAAACCCGCGAGCGCTAGCGCTGAGCTGTGGAGCGGGAGGTGTGACGACATGAAATACCGGCGCGTAGTGGTCGAGCGATTTGGCGGCCCGGAGGTGATGCGCATCGTAGAAGACGATCTCCTGGCTCCGGGCGACGGGCAGGCGCGTGTCAAGATTCTGGCAGCCGACGTGTCATTCTCTGATGTGAATCTGCGCCGCGGACGCTATCCCGGTGGACCGCAACCACCCTTCACGCCAGGATACGCGATGGTTGGCGTCGTAGATCAATTAGGCTCAGGGACAGCGGCATCGGGGCTAGCAATCGGGCAGCCGGTCGCCGCGCTGACGTTCTATGGGAGCTACAGCCAGTATCTGAACGTCCCCGCTCAACACCTGGTTCCCATGCCAGCGGATCTCGATCCCGCCGAAGCGGTATGCCTGACGCTGAACTACGTCGCCGCGTATCAGATGTTGCACCGCGTGGCCCATGTCGCGCGGGGTGAGAGCATACTCGTCTACGGGGCGGCGGGCGGAGTGGGAACTGCCTTCCTCGAGCTTGGAAGACTGGCAGGGTTGGTCACGTACGGCGCGGCGTCAAAGGCCAAACACGACCTGGTGACCAGCCTGGGCGCTATGCCTATTGATTACCAGTCCGAGGACGTTGCGGCGCGCATCGCCACGGCAACGCTTGGTCGAGGCGTGGATGCCGTGTTCGACCCGATAGGGGCCGCTCACCTGCGCCAGTCGGTGAAAGCTGTGCGCAGAAACGGCACGGTGGTCGGATACGGCTTCTACGCTACCGCCAACCAAGGTGGCGCTATCATCATGGACGTACTGGAGCAATACCTGTGGATGGCTTTGTGGTCGCTGCCGCCCAATCGGAAGCGCGCCACATTCTACGACGTCAGGCCCCTCGCGAGGAAGCGCCCGGAGTGGTTCCGGGAGGATCTCACTGCGCTGCTCAACCTGCTCGCCGCAGGCAAGCTCCATCCGGTGATTGCGGCGCGCCTCCCTCTGGAAGAGGTTGTCCACGCCCATCAGCAAGTCGAGCATGCCGAGATACAAGGCAAGCTGACGCTCATCCCTAATCCCTGATCGACGCAATTGCCACAAGCGCCACGCCGGAAGGCAGGTGGGAGGGCGGGAGCGCATGGCGCGGCGTCTGGATCAGCCGTCTGGTGGCGAGCCTGCTCGCCGGGCAGGCGATACGCTTGCTCGCCGCTCGTCACACAGGAAGACGCGCAGCCTCAGCTAGGGGATTCCGACGCTATGGGCTAACGTGTTGGAAGGAAAAGCCTTCATGCCGCTTTCAGCAAGCGTCGCACGATTTAACAAGCGCGTGGCGAACCGCGTGACGAGGCTGTTCGCCGACCGCGCGCCGTGGTTCGCCATCCTCCACCACACCGGGCGGCGCTCCGGCAAGGCCTACGCGATGCCCATCAACACGTTCCGCGACGGCGATGACTACCTCTTTGCGCTGACCTACGGCGCCGACACTGACTGGCTGAAGAACGTGCTGGCGGCGGGCGGCTGCGAGATCGTGACGCGCGGCCAGCGCATCCGCCTGACCAACCCGCGTCTGGTCACGGACGCCAGCGCCGGCTGGGCGCCGCTGCCCGTGCGCCTCGTTCTGCGCGCCATCCACGCGCCACGCTACCTACGCATGACGCGGGCATAAGGAGGCGGATGCGCGTATCGCGCTCTACGAAGCAGTCGGGACAGTCGGGCAGGTATCATTCTCGCCGCTGAACCAGATGCACCAGCCAGAAGCGACAGGGATGTAGGTGGTGACATTCCCGTAGTCTTTTGCCCGGTTCGCGCAGGGTTTCTTGTCGTAGAGATGGCCGTCGGTGACCTGAACCTTCACACCATAGATGCCGTTCGCGGTCTGACCCGCTGGCACGATCACATCCGTGTCGTTGCCGAATGAGGCGGTTTTC
>DASVWQ010000187.1:0-6685 GCA_036393135.1 Ktedonobacterales bacterium | reverse complement strand
TATGGCTGGGAGACGTGGCAGGCGACCCTCGCTTTCGCCGCGCTGGCCTGGGTGATCGAGGCGTCAGGGCTGGGCTGGATGGCGATTCCGTGGCTGCGGGAGCGCGATGTCGCCTGGCTCAGCGGGCTTGGGCAGACGGCGATGGCGCAGGCGGCCTGGCGCGACCCACATCGTGCGGGGCGGCGCGTCGCGCGTGGGGCGGCGGCGCTGGTTGGGACTGGCGTGGTAGTAGGCGGCTGGTTCGCGCCAGCGTCCTTCGCCACGCTCAGCCCGCAGACTCAGGCGCTGGCCGTGGCGCTGCTCTCGCTCGCGCTGCTCCTCACCTGGATGGGCTGGGGCGCGACAGGCTGGCGCCCCGCGCTGTATCTGGCGGGCGAGGCGCTGGCGCTGGCCGTCACCTGGGAGCTACGCTGGCTCGGCGCGACCAATCCCCAGGCCTGGATCGTCGCGCCGGGCAGCGCCCAGATCATCATCGGCGCGCTGCTGCCCGCCGACCACCGCGCCCGCATGCCCGCCTGGGTCGCGCAGGTGTTCTCTATCGCGGGCGCGCTCATCCTGACTCTGCCAACGCTGGGCCAGTCGATCAACGAATCTACCGACTGGCAGTGGCGCTATGCTCTGCTGCTGGCCATCGAGGCGCTGGCGCTGACGCTGCTGGCGGTGGGCCTGCGCAACCGCATCCTCGCGCTGACAGGATCGGCGTTCGTCGGAGTGGCCGCCGTGCGCGGAGCGATCATCGCCGTGCAGCAGAATCTGCCCGTCCCGATCGTCATCGGCATCTTCGCGCTGCTGCTGATGGGCCTGGCGACCTGGCTGAGCCTGCGCGCCCGCCGCATCTCCCACACCCAGCCAACCTGAGCGGCGCGGGCGTACAATACGCTTCAAAGCATCGTTGGGATGGCGGCGGACGCCGATGGGATGAGGAGGGTAGCGTGATGGCGGAGATGAAACCAGTGGATGGGCTGCCGCTCGTCCATCTCGTGCGCGGGGCGCTGACGCCGCCGACCGATGGCAGCCGCCCGCCGCTGCTCTCGCTGGCGCATGGCGTAGGCAGCAACGAGGCCGATCTCTTCGAGCTGGCGCCGGACCTCGATCCGCGCTGCGTGGTGGTGAGCGCCCGCGCGCCGCTGACCCGCGCGCCAGGAGCCTTCGCGTGGTTCAACATCCAGTTCACGCCGCAGGGAACAGTCATTCAGCCAGAGCAACTCGACGCCAGCCGCACGGTC
Organism: Ktedonobacterales bacterium; assembly: GCA_036393135.1. Classification (GTDB taxonomy): domain Bacteria; phylum Chloroflexota; class Ktedonobacteria; order Ktedonobacterales; family JADMIN01; genus JAKAIY01. Next base: position 5,459 of record DASVWQ010000187.1, on the reverse strand, counting down.
TACGCCGAGTTCGTCCAGGCGGCGGCCACGGCCTATGGCGCCGACCCCGCCCGCATCTACACGCTCGGCTTCAGCCAGGGCGCGATCATCTCGCTGGTGACGGCGCTGACCCATCCACACCTCTTCGCAGGCGTCATCGCGCTGGCAGGACGCATCCCGTCCGAGGCGCTGCCGTGGCTCGCGGAGCCCGCCGAGACTGCCGGGCTGCCCGTCTTCATGGCGCACGGCTCGCGTGATACCGTCATTCGCGTGGAGGAGGCGCACGCGGCCTGCGACATCCTGCGGCGCCAGCAGGCCGACCTCACCTACCGCGAGTACATGATCGACCACCGCATCAACCAGCAGATGTACGACGAGATGACAGCCTGGCTGGGGCAGCGCCTTGATGGCGGCACAGCCACGTCCCAGTAGGGCGCCGCCAGCGCATGCGCTATTTTGTAAACAGCTTCCAGCGCCCCTCGGAAACGACTTCGATGGCGCCATCGACCACCTTCAACGCGGTCTGATCGTCAATCGCGTAGGTTGGCGCGGGGACCTTTGCGGCCCAGCGTTCCGCGTTGGCCAGGGAAGCGTCCAGGTGATCCTCGTGGCCCAGGTGCGGAATCAGCGCACAGTCAACCAGCCCTATTCCGTGAGCCGTGACCACGATCCTGCTGATTGCGCCCTGGGGTGTGTCGAACACGATGTCTTCAGACGTGAGCGCCTCACCCACGCCTCTGGGCGGTTCCAGGTAGGTCTCGCCGAAGGTGGCGGACGCCGCCATGCTCCCCGCGCTCACCCCCACGTAGACGGTCTCGCGCCGCAGCGATGGCAAAAGGTTCGCCAGTCCTGACTGTCGCATCCAGTGGCTCAGATACAAGGGATCGCCGCCCCACACCAGCAGGGCGTCCGTCTCCTGAACCGTGGGGACCCAGGCTTCTTCATCGATGCTGGGCAGCGCGGTCAACTCCAGCACTCCCATCGACTTCCACCCCAATTCGCACAAGGGGCTCGCGGCTTTTCCGCTGATCGCCCGCCATGCTCCGCCCGCGCCGCCAGGGAAGGGATAGATCGCGGTGGGAATAATGAGGGCGCTCGACTCGGCAATCGGCTTGTCCAGGAGTTCGACCAGCGCGTCGTGGATGCTCGCGTTCTTGATGCCCGCGGAAGTGAGAAGTAATCGCATGCTGCCTCTCCTATCGCCACTCCCAATGAAGGGATGCCCAGGCGAAGCGAGTCCCACTGGAGGACGTGGGCGCCTGCCTGTCCCGATGCAGTGTAGCACACCTGTTCTAGACGACGCTATCTTCTTAACCGAAGATACGGGGTTGCGCGCCAAAGAAGTGAGCGTCCGATGCCTAGAACGTCTGGCTGATGAAGAAGCGCCACATCCAGAAGAGCAGCAGAATGACGGTCGCGGTCAGCGTGATGAGCTGGGTGTTGAGCGCGGCCCCGCTGCGCTGGAGAGTCGGGCGGGCGCGCTCATCTGGTCGCAGCGAGGCGAGCAGGCGGGCGATTACCTCATCATCGGGCGTGCGCGTGTTCATCCGCGCCTGGCCCTCGGCTCCCTGGGCAAAGAGCGGGCCGACCTCTGGCGCCTCGCGCAGGAAGGGCAGCGCGTCGGGCTGGGTCAGATACCAGCCGGTGTAGGCGGGATCGCTGGCGAAGGCGAACGTGACTAGCTCGGCGGCGTGGGCTGGCTCGTTCGCGCTGAGGCTGGCTTCCTCCAGCAGCGCCGCCGAGACGAGCGTGGGCGACCGCTTCGTCAGGCGTCGCAGCCGGGCCACCGTCGCGCTGGCATGGCGCCGCATCCCCAGCAGGCGCTGGGCGTGGGCGAGGGCGCTGAGGCTGGTGACATGGTTTTCGCGGCGGACGTAGGGCGAGAGGGCTTCGATGTCCGCCAGGCTCATGCTCGCCAGCGCCTCGGCTTCGGCGGGCTGCCCGCGCGCCAGCATCGCCCACGCCAGCGTCGCATTCGCTCGCACCGAGCGGCCATGTGTCAGGGCGCTGGCCTCGCGCGCCGCCGTGATAGCGCCCTCGTAGTGGTTGAGACGTAGCAGGGCGAAGGCAAAATTGGCGATGGTTTCGGGGTCGGGCGAGACCTCCATCGCATCCACGGCGGCGGCCAGCGCCTCATCGTAGCGTCCCAGCCCCAGCAGCGCGGAGAAGCGGCGGTTCAGCCAGGCGAGGCGGCGGCGGCCTACCCACGCGCCCACGCCGCTGACACCCAGCGTCTCATCACACAGCGCCAGCGCATCGGCATAGGCGCTCCGCTCGATCAGCGCATCGGCGCGCGTCAGCGGCGAGAGCCAGCGCGCCACTCGCAGCAGCCCCAGCCAGAGCGCGACCCCCAGCAGCGGGATGCCGCCCGCCAGCGCGTCCAGCGCGCTGGAGATGAGCAGCGGCGCGGCAACCAGCGCGACCCACGAGAGCGTCGCCACCATCGTGAAGAGATGGCTGCTATCGGAAATGACGAGACGCGCGCCTACCGACCCGCCGTGCGGGCGCTCCGCGATGGCGCTCTCCCCTTGCCCCTCGCCTGGCCGCTCCATCCGCTCATCGCCTCCAGTTCTGATGGCGCCTCAGACGCCATCGGGCGCGGTCACACGCCTTGAGGTCTCTGGCGTCAGATCAGGGGGCGCCTCGCCAGGTCGCGTCCCTGCCACGCGCGCGAATGGGCGCCGCGCCGCAACCCCTAGAATAGCGCGCAGGGTGAAAGAGAGCAAGAGGACATTACGGAGGGCGACGGTGGGCATGAAGGCCCAGTCATACGGCACCGTCAGGATAGGGTCGCGGATGCTGTAGAGATAGGGGAAGATTAGCGTCGTGAGGGCGCAAATGACCAGCCAGAGCGCGTCGAAGCCATAGACCTCGGCGACGAACGGGGCCAGCCAGACGAGATACTGCGGGCTAAAGATCTTGTTCGCGACCACCACCACGCAGAGAACCGCGAGGAACGCTTGCGCCAGACGCAGCCGCCCGCGCGCGAACCGCCAGTAGGCCCACAGGCAGCCCGCCGCCAGCGCCACTGACGAGAGCGGCTTCAGGATGACATCGAGCGGGCCGACGTAGTTGAGCGAGGCGAAGGAGAATTCCGGGTGGGCGGGAAAGCCGACCAGCGAGCCGAGCCAGAGCAGCGTCGCGGGGGTCGATTCCACCTGGAGCGGTCGCGCGCTGGCGTAGGTAAAGACAGTCAGCGCGCCGCCGGGGTCGAGCGCGGCGGCGGCCGCGAAGCCCAGCCCCACGACACCCGCGAAGAGCGCCAGGCCCTCCGCCACGCGCCAGGCCGCCGGAGCGCGCAGCCAGCCCGTCACGCCGCGCGCGTCCACTGCGTCTGCCGTGAGCGCCCGCCAGTGCTCGATCAACAGGATGGGCAGCAGGAAGGCGGGATAGAGCTTGAGCAGCGTCCCCAGCGCCAGCAGCAGAGAGCTCCCGGCGAAGTGGCGGCGCTGGGCGGCCCAGAGCGCGGCCACCGTGACCAGCGCGGGGAAGATGTCGAAGCGCGAGATGACGGTGCCAATCGCGCCGAGGACGAGATAGACAAAGTAGGCCAGCGCGCGCTTGCGGTCGGCATAGCGCAGGAAGCCGAGATAGCCGAGGATGATGGCGGCGGTGGCCCACCAGACGAAGACGCTCTGATAGTCAGGCAGCGGCGGCGCCAGCGTCAGCGAGAAGGGCAGGATCGCCAGCGGCGGATATTCGACCGGCAGCGACGTGAAATAGGGATGGACCGTCCAGAAGTTTAGCGCGTAGGTGTGGTATTCCAGCACGTCGCCGGTGGGCTGGCGCGAGGTCGCGACGAGGATGCTCCGCGCGACCGCCAGCGCCACCACCAGCAGCGCCACCTCGCCGAGGAGCCGCAGCCAGCGGGCGCGGGTTGTGCGAGACGGCGCTGGCTGGCTAGCTGGCATGCGATATCTCCTCCTGGGCTGGCTGCGACCTTGTCTCCGACTCTGCTAGCCGCGCTGGCGTTTCGTCTCAGTGTATCACGGCGCCCTGGCGCGGCCTCGCCAACGGCCTATGCCCTCCGCTTGACGCGCGCTCGCTTTGGGACGTAGGCTCAAGACATGCGGCTGAGCTTTTCGACGGCGACCTACATTCTGCGCTCGCTGGACTACAACCTGCGGATGGCGCGCGACCTCGGCTACGACGGTGTGGAACTGGTCATCGGGCCAGAGGCGCTCGTCGCGGGCGCCGCAGCGTTGCGCCGCGTGGTCGAGCGGGTGGGGCTGCCCGCGCTGAGCGTGCACCCGCCGTTCACACCTCTGCCAGGCTGGCCGCGCTACAACATCTACAGCGTCCCACAGACGATGGCGCTGGCCCGCGACCTCGGCGCGGAGGTCGGCGTCATCCACGCGATCAGCTTCTACCGCCCCGACGCCACCCGCAACGCCTACTTCAGCGAGGCGCTCAGACGCGGGCGAGCGGCGGGTGGCAATGTGGCAGCCCTGACCATCGAGTCCAGCCAGTATAACCCGCAGGCGCCGCTGGGCTATCTGGACCATATCCGGCGCCTGGTGAACTACGCCCGCACACGCGGCTGCGGCCTGACCTTCGACACCTGCCACGCGGGCGCCTGCCGCGAAGACATCCTGCTGGACTACGACCTGGTCCGCCCGCTGCTGCGCAACGTCCACCTGAACGATCTCGTCTGGCGTGGCGACCGCGCCCGCACCCACCTGGCGCCAGGCGATGGCGAGCTGCCCCTGCGCGAGCTGATGCGGCGGCTCGCCCGCAATGGCTACGATGGGCTGGTGACGGTGGAGCTGCACCCGCGCGAGGTGGCGCTGGCCGGGCGCGGAGCCACCGAGCGGACGCTAGCGCGCGCGATCGCCTTCATGCGCGCGGCCATCGCGGAAGGCAAGGCCGAAGCCGCTACCCCTGCCGCCGCCAACGAAGCCGCCGCGCCACGCGAGGAGTTGGCCTGAGCGCGTTCAACCTCTGTGAATCCGCTCCGGCCAACTATAGACGTTGCAGCTTGCCCCGCGCAGGAAGCCCACCAGCGTGACCCCGCCGGAGCGCGCCAGATCGATCGCCAGGCTGGAGGGAGCCGAGACGGCGGCGACGATGGGGATGCGCGCCACCAGCGCCTTCAGCACGATCTCGTAGGAGAGGCGCCCGCTCACCAGCAACGCCCGCTCGCGCAGCGGCGTCTCGCCCGCCAGCAGCGCTCGTCCCACCAGCTTGTCCACCGCGTTGTGCCGCCCGACATCTTCACGCACGGCCAGCAGCGCGCCCGCGCCATCGAAGAGCGCCGCGCCATGTAGCCCGCCCGTCGCGCTGAAGACGCGCTGCTCGCCGCGCAGCAGATCAGGCAGGCGATAGAGCGTGTCGGGCGTGAGATGGAAGCCCGCCAGCGGGATCGGCGGAAGCAGCGCGCAGGCGGCCTCGACGGTATTCTTGCCGCAGACACCGCAGCTTGAGTTAACGGCGAACTGGCGCGAATAGCCCGCTTCACGCATGCGCCGCGCGATGTCTAC
>DASVWQ010000186.1:0-3735 GCA_036393135.1 Ktedonobacterales bacterium | reverse complement strand
GGTGGAATCGTCTCGTCCATCACGCCGCCCCGCGCATCGCGTCAGACGCGCGCTCACCCATCGCCGCCCGCCCTGCCCCTGCCATCATCACCTCACTCGCCGCTGTCGTGGGCCGCCCAGGGATCATCGGGCGTCGTGGCGGCAGGCTGCGCGGGCGCCCAGAGCAGGAATGCGGGCCGCGTATCGAGCAATCGCGTGAAGGCCTCCGCCACCGCTGGATCGAACGCGCCGCCCGCCGCTTCCATGATGCGCTCCCGGGCCGCCTCGACTGACATCGCCGCCTTATAGGGGCGCGGCGTCGTGATGACATCGAAGACATCGGCCACGCTCAGCATCCGCGCGCCCAGCGGAATCGCCTCACCCGCGCGCCCCTCGGGATAGCCCCTGCCGTCCCAGCGCTCGTGGTGGCTCAGCACCGCGTCGAGGATGCTCTCCGGCATGTCGAAAGCCCACAGCAGTTGCGCCGCCGTCACTGGATGCTTCTCGATCATCTCGCGCTCGGACTGCGAGAGCGCGGCGGGCTTGAGCAGCACCTCGTTGCGCACCCACGTCTTGCCCAGGTCGTGCATCAGCCCGGCCAGCGCCAGCTCATACGCCGCCGCCCGCGACCAGCCCTGCGCCCGCGCGAAGCGGTGGACGTAGATCGCCACCCGCCGACAGTGATCGTAGGTCACGCGATCGCGCTCGCGGATGCTGCCGGCCAGGTCATGGACGACTCGCCGGGCGTGGGCGCGTGTCTCCAACCCTGAACCAATGACTGACGCCACCTGAGCGCATCCTTCTACCACGCGGTGCCACACGCGACCGCCTGTGTACAGCTTCCACGCATGCTCTAACGCACAAGACGGGCCACCCTTTTCACATCCTGCCGAAAGGGTAGCCCGCATGCCGGATCAGCCTGGGTCAGCGCGCCAGCGCGGGCAGCAGCGGCGCGAGGAACTGGCCGGTATAGCTCGTCGCATGCGCCGCGATGGCCTCCGGCGTCCCCTCCGCGATCACCTCGCCGCCGCGCTCGCCGCCATCCTGACCCAAATCAATCAGCCAGTCGGCGGCCTTGATGATGTCGAGGTTGTGCTCGATCACCACGACGCTGTTGCCCGCATCCACCAGCCGCTGGAGTACCGCCAGCAGCCGCTCCACGTCGGCGAAGTGCAGGCCCGTCGTCGGTTCATCCAGAATATACATCGTGCGACCAGTGGCGCGGCGCGAAAGCTCGGTCGCCAGCTTGATGCGCTGGGCCTCGCCGCCAGAGAGCGTCGTCGCGGGCTGCCCCAGATGGATGTAGCCCAGGCCGACATCTTCGAGCGTGGCCAGCTTGTTGCGCACGCTGGGGATTGCGTCGAAGTATTCCAGCGCCTCCGAGACGGTCATATCCAGCACGTCGGCGATGGTCTTGCCCTTGAAGGTGATCTCCAGCGCCTCGCGGTTGTAGCGTTTGCCCTTGCACGCCTCGCAGGTCACGTAGACATCCGGCAGGAAGTTCATCTCGATGGTCAGGATGCCCTCGCCCTTGCAGACCTCGCAGCGCCCGCCCTTCACATTGAAGGAGAAGCGCCCCGGCAGGTAGCCGCGCAGCCGCGCCTCTGGCGCCTGGGAGAAGATCTCGCGGATGGTGGTGAAAGCGCCAGTGTAGGTCGCCGGATTCGAGCGCGGCGTCCGGCCAATCGGCGACTGGTCGATGTCGATCACCTTGTCCAGAGCCAGCATGCCGTCGATGGCGTCGTGCTGGCCAGGCCGCTCGTGGGCGCGGTTGAGCGTCTGCGCCAGTCGCTTGTAGAGGATCTCGTTGATGAGCGTGCTCTTGCCAGAGCCAGACACCCCCGTCACCACCACCAACTCGCCCAGCGGGATACGCACGTCGATACCCTTCAGGTTGTTCTCGCGCGCGTTGCGGATGACGAGCGATTTACCGTTGCCCGCGCGCCGCTGGGTGGGAACCTCGATCCGCCGCTGGCCAGAGAGGAACTGGCCGGTCAGTGAGGCAGGGTTGGCCTTGATCTGCGCCATTGTCCCCTCAGCCACCACATAGCCGCCGTGCTCGCCCGCGCCCGGCCCCATATCGATGATGTGGTCAGCGGCGCGCATGGTATCCTCGTCGTGCTCCACCACCAGCACCGTGTTGCCCAGATCGCGCAGACGGGTCAGTGTCTGGATCAGGCGGGCGTTGTCGCGCTGGTGCAGGCCGATGCTCGGCTCGTCCAGGATGTAGAGGACGCCCATCAGGCTGGAGCCGATCTGCGTCGCCAGGCGGATGCGCTGGGCCTCGCCACCGGAGAGCGAGTTGGCGCTGCGGCTCAGCGTCAGATAGTCCAGCCCGACATCCACCAGGAAGCCCAGCCGCGCCTTGATCTCCTTGACGACCTGCCGCGCGATGGTCATCTCGCGCTCGGTCAGCGGGCGCGCGTCAGCGAAGTCTGGCCCGCGCTCCTCGCGCGTGACCAGGCGCAGGGCGCCGCGTCTGCCCGCGCGCTTGCCATTCGCCCCATTCGCCCCGTTCGCCCCGTTCGCATAGGCCAGCGGCGTCGCATCGTCGGATGTGGTGATCGCCTCGAAGAAGCGCAGAGCGTTGATGATCGAGAAGCCCGTCACCTCCGAGATGTTGCGCTCGCCGACCGTCACCGCCAGAATCTCCGGCTTGAGTCGCGCGCCGTGGCAGGTTGGGCAGATGCGCGCCGACATATACTGCTCGATATCGGCGCGGCTGCTCTCCGAGGCGTCCTTGTAGCGCCGCTCCATATTCGGGATGACGCCCTCGAAGGTCGTGCGGTGGGTGCGTCGCGCGCCCTGGCGGTTGGTATACGAGAACGCGATTTCGCCCGGCGCGCCATAGAGGACGTAGCGCTGGGCCTGCTCGTCCAACTCGTTCCAGGGCGTGTCGAGGCCAAAGCCGTACTTCTCAGCGACCGCGCCAAGCTGCTTGGCGTACCACGCGCTCACCATCGTCAGACGGCTCCACGGCTGGATGGCCCCCTGCGAGATGCTCAACTCCGGGTTGCTCACCACCAGCTCGGCGTCCACCTCCAGCTTCGTGCCGAGACCCGTGCAGTCCGGGCAGGCGCCATAGGGGCTGTTGAACGAGAAGCTGCGCGGGGCGATCTCTTCCAGACTGATGCCGCAGTAGACGCAGGCGAACCGCTCGGAGAACAGTTGCTCCTCGCCATCGATGACCGAGACGAGGATGACGCCGTTGCCCAGCTTGAGCGTCGTCTCCACCGAATCGGTGACGCGCTGACGCTGGCTGGCCTCCGGGTCGGCGGGCGCGGCGCCGCTCTGTGGCGTGTAGCTGGCGCGCGTCTCAGCCACCATGCGCTCCCCGCCGACGGCGGCTTCGGCCTCGTGGCGGATGATGAGGCGGTCCACCACCACCTCGATGGTGTGCTGCTTGTTCTTGTCCAGCTCGATGCCCTCGCTGAGGTCGCGCACCTCGCCGTCCACTCGCACGCGCACATAGCCCGCGCGGCGCATCTCTTCGAAGACCTGGCGATACTCGCCCTTGCGCCCGCGCACCAGCGGCGCCAGCAGCAGCAGCCGCGTGCCGTCAGCCTTGCTGGTGATCGCATCCACCATCTGCTGCACGGTCTGCTGTGTCACCTCGCGCCCGCAGTTCGGGCAGTGCGGATGGCCGACACGGGCGAAGAGCAGGCGCAGGTAGTCGTAGATCTCGGTGACGGTGCCGACGGTCGAGCGCGGGTTGCGCGAGGTACTCTTCTGGTCAATCGAGATGGCGGGCGAGAG
>DASVWQ010000185.1:0-2146 GCA_036393135.1 Ktedonobacterales bacterium | reverse complement strand
AGCGTCACCTGCGTACTGCTGGTGGCGGTCCCGCGCACGTAGGTGATCTTGACCTTCGTGCCCGGCGACTTCGAGAGCAGGGCCGAGGCCAGGTCGCTGTTGTCGCTGATCGTCTGGTCGTCCACCCCGGTGATGATGTCGCCCTGCTTCAGGCCCGCCGCCTGCGCCGGGCTGACGCCGCTGGCCGCGTTGGCGAAACCGACCACCAGCACACCCGACTGCGCGCCGAGGTTATAGCTGGCGGCGATCTGCGGCGTCACATCCTCCCCCTGGATGCCCATGAAGCCCTGGCCCGTGTTCACCACGTGGCCATACTGGATGAGTTGCGCCATCACATACTGCACACGGTCGGAGGGGATCGCGAAGCCAATGCCGCTCGCCGCGCCGCCGCTCGACGGGTCCACCGCGCCCAACGTCGGCACGCCGATCAGCTCGCCCTTCAAGTTCACCAGCGCGCCGCCGCTATTGCCCGGATTGATCGGCGCGCTGGTCTGGATCAGCCCCGTCAACTCCTGCGCTGGTCCCTCGGCGCCCTCGCTCGCGGTGCGGTTGAGCGCGCTGACGATGCCAAAGGTCGCCGATTGCGTCAGCCCCAGCGGACTGCCCAGCGCGATGACGAACTGCCCCACCTGCGCCTGCTTCGACTCGCCAAACGCGATGGTCTGGAGCTGCGTTCCGGTCGAGACCTTCAGCACGGCCAGGTCATCGCCAGGCGCCTCGCCCACCAGCGTCGCCGGGTACGACTTGCCATTCGAGAGCAGCACGGAATAGCTGGTGAAGCCGCGCACCACATGGTCATTGGTCACGATGTAGCCATCGCTGCTGACGATCTCGCCGGAGCCGATGGCCTGGCCGCGCCCACTCTGCGATTCGACCTGCACCACCGTCGGCTGCACCGCGTGAATCACGTTGATGATCTGCGACTGCAAATCCTGCGCGCCGGAGGTCACAGGCAGCGTCGCGACGGGCGCGGCGTTGATGGACGCGGCGGCGGCGTTGTTGTTGCGGCTGAGCGCGAGGCCCACGCCCACCCCTGCGATCACCAGCGCGACGGCCACCACCACGAGCACGGGCGCCATCCACGGCGCGAGGCGCGACCCACGCGCAGGCGGCGGCGGCGGCTGGTAGTACGGCGCGCCAGTCGGCTGCGGCTGTGTCACAGGTTCTTGCCGCGGGACGCCACCCGCCGCGGTCGGGCTATCTCCGCCCTGGTCCGGCGGCAACGAAGATGAATCCATATCCCATATCCTCCATTGGCATGATTGGCGCCTGTGGCGCAGACTGGCGCACGCGGTCAGCCAGACATAAACGCAACTGGCGGGCCGAATCGCGGCGGCGCCCGCCTCGCTGATGAGCGTGCCGCCAACAGCGTAAAACACAGCGGCGCGACATGGGAATCCCTCCCACATCGCGCCGCTGACGCATGAGATATTTCTCATACTGGATCAATCGTGCGCACATACACGGCGTCTGGATGCGCCGCTCACCAGCCCGTCGCGCCGCGCTCGTCGGGGGCGCCGTCGCCGCTGAGGTTGGGGCGCGAGTCGGGGCCGCGCCAGCGAGGCGAGGGCGGCAACTCCAGCGGGGCGGTCAGCCGGGCGCTGGCGTCGCTCTCCAGCAGGCTGGGCAGGCTCGGCGCGCTGGGCTGGCTGGGCTGGCTCGGCGTCCCCGGCGCGGCGTCTGACGCGCTGGCCGGTGGCTCGACGCGCGGGGTCGGCTCGGTCGGGCGCCAGCCACGGAAGAGGTGTGGCGCCACCACCTGTCCGGTCGGCGAGGTCACGTCGAGTTGGTCGGGCGCGTCGGGCGGCGGCGGAGTGCGCAGCAGCGCCAGCAGATCATCAAGAATCGTGCCGGTGGCGTCGGGCCAGGACCACGACAACCCCAGCCACGCCCGCTCGATCACCCGTGTCAGGCGGCGCGTCGCGGACTCCAGCCGCTTGCGCTCGTCGCGGTCATAGCGCAGGTCCACCAGTCGGTCGGCCATCGTGTTGACCGCCTCGGCGACCGCGCTCAGCGCCCCCTGCGCATAGACCCGCTCCGGCTGCTCGCCGCGCAACGCATCGGCCAGCGCGTGGCGCAGGGCGGCGGCGGCGTCCTCGGTCTGCGCGCGCAGGTCGGCAAGCTGCGCCTCGGTCTGCAAGGCGAC
>DASVWQ010000184.1:0-4774 GCA_036393135.1 Ktedonobacterales bacterium | reverse complement strand
AACCACTCGCGCCAGTAGTCGCGGTCGTGCCGGTAGCGCAGCGTCGAATAGGGCACGATGCCCGCGTCCAGCCACGGATTGCCGACATCGGCGATGCGCCCGATCACCGCATCACAGCCGGAGCAGCGGATCTTCACCGCGTCCACCCAGGGGCGGTGCGGCGTGTGGCCCTCGAACGTCTCCCAGCCCTCCACGGCGCGCTCGCGCAGCTCCGTCTCGCTGCCGATGACCTCGAAGTCGTCGCAGGTGTCGCAGTAGTAGATCGGCAGCGCGAGGCCCCAGTAGCGCTTCTTGGAGATCATCCAGTCTTCCATGTTGCGCAGCCAGTCCATCTCGCGGTCCAGGCCGAAGCCGGGGATCCAGCGGATGTCAGGGACGAAGCGCATCATGCGCGGGCGCAGGTCGCGCATCGAGATGAACCACTCATCCACCAGGCGGAAGATCAGCTCCGTGCCGCAGCGCCAGCAGTGTGGGTAGACGTGCTTGTAGGATTCGGTCTGGTAGAAGTAGCCCTTCTGGCGCAGGTTCTCGAAGATCGGGCGGGCGACCTCTTTCACCGCCATGCCGGTCAGCCAGTCGTAGCCCTCGATGTAGATGCCGCTCTCGTCCACTGGCGCCAGCGCGGGCATGCGCTCGGCCTTGCCCAGCGCGAAGTCCTCGCGGCCACAGCCCGGCGCGATATGCACGACGCCTGTGCCCTCGACCGCGCTCACCTCGTCCCACGCGATGACGTGGTGGCGAGCGCCGTGGTGGTGGACCTCCTGCCAGGCGGGCAGCTCATCGAAGGGGCCGGTATAGCTCCAGCCGAGCATATGCGAGCCGGGCAGCGTCTCGACCACGGTGAAGGGGCCGTGTTCGTGGCCGCGCAGCTTGGCCAGCTTCGGCGCGACCTCTTCCGAGAGATAGTAGAAGTCGCCATCCTGCTCGACCTTGGCGTAGGTCAGCTCCGGGTTCACGGCGGCGGCCACGTTCGCGGGCAGCGTCCACGGCGTCGTCGTCCAGACCAGCAGGTATTCGCGCGGGCGATCCACCAGCGGCAGGCGCACGTAGACGCTGGTGTGCTGCACCTCGCGCCGCCCCTCGTTGATCTCCATGTCGGAGATGCCGGTGGCGCAGCGCGGACACCACGGCATCACGTCATGGCCGCGATAGACCCAGCCCGCCTCCCAGCACTTCTTCAGGAAGCTCCAGATGGTGTAGTTGTTCTCGTCGGACATCGTGTAATACGAGTTGTCCCAGTCCATCCACTCGCCCAGGCGGATCGACTGGTCGGCCTGCACGGCGGAGTAGCGCAGCACGCGCTGCTTGCACTTCTCCACGAACGGCCCGATGCCATAGACCTCGATGTCGCGTTTACCCTTGAAGCCCAGCTCCTTCTCGACCTCGACCTCGACCCAGAGGCCCTGGCAGTCGAAGCCGTTCTGGTAGCGCTGGCGGAAGCCGCGCATCGTATTGAAGCGCTGCCAGAGGTCTTTGTAGGTGCGGCCCCAGGCGTGGTGGACGCCCATCGGGTTGTTGGCCGTGATCGGGCCGTCGATGAAGGAATAGCGCCGCTCGGCGAGGTCGTTGCGATGCAGGTATTTGTCTAGGATGCCGCGCTCGTCCCACCAGCGCTGGATCTCGTCCTCCAGCAACGGATAGTCCACGCGGGTCGGCGCCACGACTGGCTGAAAGAGCGTCTTGCCATTCGCGGGCGCGCTGGTCTTGCTGGCCGTCTTGCCCTTGGGCTTGCCACTGGGCTTGCCACTGGCCTTGCTGGTGGCCATCTTGCCGCTGGTTCTGCTCGTCGGTTTGCTGGCAGGCTTGCCATCGCCGCTAGCCCGTGCGGGCGCCACCTTCGCGGAGGCGCGCGGCTTGCGGGTGGTATCTGATGTATCCGCCACGGTCGTACCTCTATTTTCCGTCTATTCCCCCGCGCTGGCTGGCCCGTCGTCCACCAGCGCGATCTCCATACGCTTGTTCAGCTTGCCCTTGTTCTCGGTCTTGATGACCCGCACGCCGCCGACCTCGCGCGTCTCGTGGACGTGCGTGCCGCCATCGGCCTGCAAGTCCACGCCGACGATCTCGACGATGCGTATCTCCTGGATGTCGGGCGGCAACAGGTTGATGCGGGTGCGAATCAGGTCGGGAATCGTCATCGCCTCGGCGCGCGGCAGGCGATAGACCCGGATAGGATGGTTCTCGCTAATCGCCTGGTTGACGTAGCCTTCGATCTCGCCGACCAGCGCGGACGAGAAGCCCTCCATCGCGAAGTCCATCCGCGCGCGGTCCGGGTACATCTGGCCGCCCGTCACCTGCGCGCCGTAGTGGCTGAAGATGAGGCCGCAGAGCAGATGCAGCGCGGTGTGCGTGCGCATCATGCGGTAGCGGAAGTCCCAGTCAATCTCCCCGGCGACGGGCTGGCCGACAGCGGGAAGCTCGCCCGCGTCTGGCGCCAGCTCGTGCCAGATGACCCCATCCTCTTTGCGCAGGGACGCGACCTCCAGACGGCGACCATCCACCGTCAGCGCGCCGTGGTCGGCAAGCTGCCCGCCGCCGCCAGGATAGAACGCCGTGCGGTCCAGCGCGACCGCGCGCTCCGCGACGCTCACCACGCGCGCGTCGAACTGGCGCAGGTAGCTGTCGTCGTGGTAGAGCGGATCAGTAGCGGGAACCCTCGACATGAGCCTGTCCTTCCTGCCGTGCGACTGGCGCGCGGGCCACTCATGGGCCACTAACGGGCCAATAAAAAAACTCCCATCCCTCACCAATAGAGGGACGAGAGTTACCCCGTGGTACCACCCTGCTTGACCACACACAAGCGCCACTCGTCTTGCCATATGCGCAAGCTCCGGGCAGCCGTGTGAGGCCGCTCAATGAGACGCTCGATGACGTCTCCCCGCAAGGTAACGGGCGGGTTCCGGCTACGCCTGGCGCGGCGCACGCGAGCCTCGCGTGGCGCCAACGGTTCGGGCAGCGGCTCAGGAGTGATCTTCGGCGCGTTCGCGCGATCCGGTTCCACCAGCCCCGGACTCTCTGTGCGCGCGAACCTCGCGTACTCGTTCCTTCAGCGCGTTCTCTGGCTATTGATTGAGAACAGGAAGTAGATGGCATGCGTGACAGCGGTGAAGCGCCGCGCGGCGCCAATGAGCGCCCGGCGCGCCCCCACGGGCCAGCCCGCCTGTTCCGTCGCAGTGTGCCACGCGAGCGCGCGATTGTCAAGCGAGACAACCAACCGGGCGCGGTTGCGCCATAGACGGTCTCCCCACCGATCTGAGAGAGGAGGGCCAGCGCATGACGGACAAGGGCAAGCAGTCATCCACGCGCAAACCGGCCCGTGCGATTCCCCTGACCCATCGCCAGCAGCGCGCGACGAAGCGTCCGCAGGCTGAACAGGCGGCGGCGACCAGCGTGTCCGCCGCCCGCAAGCGCGCCGCCGCGTCAACACCACCGCGCGCCCGCCGAGCCGCGCCCGCCGCCATCGTCGCGGAGCCAGCCCCGGCGTCCGCTCTCGCCGAGTCAGCGTCGCTTGTTGCGCAGCCGGTCCTCACGCCAGAATCCATCGCCGAGTCGGCGCCGCTCACAGTGGAGGAACCAGCCGCCGTCGCGGAGACGCCCGCCGAAAGCGCCGATGAGCCAGATACGCAGGTTGAGCCGCGTCTGGTGCGTGTGCGTGTGCGGCGCAAGTCGGCGCCACTGGCGCAGATTCTGCCGCCAGACATCACGCGCGAAGATACGACCATTCTGCCCTTGCCACGCATCTTTGCGCCGCGCGCCACACCCACCGATCCGCCAGTCGCCGATGCGCCACTGGCGCCGCCATCATTCGCCGCGCCAGAACCGCAGCCAGAACCGCAGCCAGAACCGCAGCCAGAACCGCCGCGCGCCACGCCAGAACCGCCGCGCGCCACGCCAGAACCGGCCAGCGCGGAGGAGCCAGCAATCGTCACGCAGCGGCTGGAGAAATCAGCAACCACTGCGCCAGCCGAAGCCGCGTCCGAACCGCCAGCGATCGCCGAGCAGATAGAGGCTGCCGAGCCAGAGGCTCCCGAGCCGGAAGCGGTCGAACCGCCAGCGATCGTCGAGCCGGAAGCGGTCGAGCCGGAAGCGGTCGAGCCGGAAGCGGTCGAGCCGGAAGCGGTCGAGCCAGAGGCCACTGCGACGTTGGAAGCTGCTGAGCAGCCAGCAACCGAGCAGTTGGGGCGCCGCCGCATGCCAACGCTGGCGGTGATGGCTGCGCTGGCTCCGCGCGCCGCGCCGCCGCCCGATCTGGTGGAGGAGATTGCTGAGCCAGCGATGGTCGAGCCGGTCGAGCCGCTGGAGGCCGCGAGCTATGAAGCGGACCTCGACGCGGACTACCACTCCGCCGACGCCAACGAGGCTGCGCCAGTGGACGCGACCCCGCCAACGGATGAGCCGCCGACCGAGCCGCTTACCGAAGAGGAGACCGCTGAGGAGCCTGCGGAGGTCGCCGCCGAGGCGGATGCGCCAGCCGAGCCAGCCGAGCCAGCCGAGGTGGAGGAGCCAGCCGAGGCGGAGGAGCCAGCCGAGGTGGATGCGCCAGCCGAGGCGGATGCGCCAGCCGAGGCGGATGAGGTGGAGGAGCCAGCCGCGTCGAGCGAGACGCCAGCGGCGGCTGCGGCGCCGCCCGTTATCCGCTCATGGATGTGGTGGGCGCGCCCGCGCCGCCGCGCCGCCGCGCCAGAGACTGCGCCCATCGCCGCCGCTGAGGTCGCTGCGCCGCTCGCCAGCGAGCCGCCCGACCAGGACGTGGTGAATACGGCTCCCCGGCGCG
>DASVWQ010000183.1:0-4075 GCA_036393135.1 Ktedonobacterales bacterium | reverse complement strand
ACGCTGCCATCGCCTGGCGCGCTTTTCACGCCGATCTCGCCATCGTGCGCGCTGACGAGCCAACGCGCCAGCGCCAGGCCAAGGCCCGAGCCACCGTGATCGGCGCTGGCATTGTGGCCCGCCGGGCGATAGAACGCCTCGAAGATGCGCTCCTGCTGGTCCGGCGCGATGCCGACGCCTGTGTCGCCCACGATCACCTGCGCCAGCGGGCGGCGCCCGCCGAGCAGCGAGCCACGTCCGCTGCGGACCTCCAGCCAGACCCGTCCGCCTGTGGGAGTGTAGCGCGTGGCGTTGTCGAGCAGGATCAGCAGGAGTTGCCGCAGACGGTCGTAATCGCCCATGACCCAGACATCTTCGCCAGCGGGGTCGGGCGCCGCGAGGGTGAGGCCACGCTGCTCGGCGGAGGGCCGCGCCGTCTCGGCGACATCGCGCGCCAGCCGCCGCAGATCGACCGGACGCCAGGTGATGCTGCGGTGGTCGCCCTCGTCGCGCGCC
Source organism: Ktedonobacterales bacterium (assembly GCA_036393135.1). GTDB lineage: Bacteria > Chloroflexota > Ktedonobacteria > Ktedonobacterales > JADMIN01 > JAKAIY01. The sequence goes on along the minus strand of DASVWQ010000183.1, from coordinate 3,580 downwards.
ATCAGCAGCAGATCGCGCACCAGGCGCGTCATGTAGTCCACCTCATGCACCGTGTCGCCAAGGTCCTCGCCAAGGCTGGCCGCCAGGGTGTCGGGCTGCGCCTGCCTGGCGTGGCGCGCGACCAGTTCGAGCTGCGAGCGCACGAAGGCCAGCGGCGTGCGCAGTTCGTGCGAGGCGGCGGCGGCGAACTGGCGCTGCCGCTCATAGGCCAGGCGCATCGGTCGCAGCGCGCGGTCGGCAAGGTAGAGGCTGGCTCCGGCGGTCAGCGCCAGCCCGCCGACCCCAACGATCAGCAGGATGAGGATCAGATCGTGCGTCTGTTGCTCCATCGGCGCGAGCGACTGCCCTACCTGGAGCGCGCCTACCAGCTTGTCATGCTGGTAGAGCGCTTTGGTGAGCAGCAGGTACTCCTGGCCCTGAATGCGGGCGCTGATGAGCGACTCCTTCTGCGCGCCAGAGAGGACGGGCGCGGCGGCGGCGTGGTCGGGCAGCCCGTAGGCCCGCACGCCGCTGGCGTCGATCACGGTGGCGCCGGCAGAGTCGAGGATGACGCTAAAGATATTGGGGCCGCCCGGCTCATAGTTGTCACCGTCGCTGTGGGTATCGTCGGAGGGTTTTTCGGTCGAGGGCGCCGTTGGCGCCGTGGCGCTGTGGTTCGCGGCGATGGTGGCCGCGCCGCTGGCGATATCGCTGTCGGCGTGGCTGCGCAACTGCTGCTCGACCTGCTGCTGGAGGGCGCGCGACTCCACGAGGTAGATCGAGGAGGTCATCAGCAGGAGGATGGCCGAGACGACCGCCAGGTTGATGGCGACCAAGCGACGGCGCGTCGCGTGGTAGGGTGAGGGCGAGGCGCCGCCCGCCGCTCCGCGCCCCAGCAGCGCGGCGAGGCGTCCGCGTAGCCTGCTGGACGGTTGACGCGGCTCGTCAGGTGTAGCGGCCACTAGTCGCTGCCCTTCTGCGGCGTGCGGAGGGAATAGCCGACGCCGCGCACGGTATGGATCATCTTGTCTGGCGTATCGCGATCGATCTTGTCGCGCAGGTAGTGAATATAGGTGTCGAGGACGTTGCTCCCTGCCTCGGTGCCTTCCGGCCAGACGCGCGCCCAGAGCTGCTCGCGGGTCAGCACGCGGTCAGCGTTGCGAGCGAGATATTCCAACAGGCTGAACTCGCGCGCTGTCAGCGGGATGAGATGATTCGCGCGGATCACCTCGCGGCTCAGCACGTCGATGGAGAGATCGCCCACCGTGAGGGTGGTTGCGTTGGCCAGCGCGTCGAACTGGCGACCTCGGCGGGTGAGCGCCCGCAATCGCGCCAGCAACTCATCAAACGGAAATGGCTTGGTCAGGTAGTCGTCGGCGCCAGCGTCGAGTCCAGCGACCTTATCCTCGGTCTGGTCCAGCGCCGTCAGCAGCAGGATGGGCAGCGTCACGCCCGCCTTGCGCAGGTCGCGGCAAACGGTGACGCCATCGCGTCCTGGCAGCATGACATCCAGGATCACGACATCGAAATCCGACACCGACTCCATGACGCGCGCATAGGCGCTGTCGCCGTCGGCGACCGTCTCCACGCTGTGCCCATCGTCCTGGAGATTCCGCTGATAGCTGCGTGCGAGCCGCAACTCGTCCTCGGCGAGCAGGATACGCACAGGCGACCACCTCTCTCTCATACGCGCTCCCCTACGCGCGTCAGTATATCACGCGGCGAAGTGGCCTCAGCCCAGGCGCCATCAGGGTTCGCATGTGATGAAGTATGAGAGGATTCTCATGCTCTCCCCATGCGTTTCTCAGTCGCTTCCTGTAGGCTAGGCAATTGTGTGGACGGGGCGCCGACCACAACGCCACAAGAGCCGCCTGCTACGAGGACATCATGCCAACCACTCGTCAAGCCAGCCCGCGCCGTCCCGTCCAGCGGGCCGCCACGGCCACGCGCCACCGCTCGCCCAGCCCCGCGCCCGTTCAGCCCAGCTTCGCCACGCGCGCTACCGCCAGCCTACAGGTCGCGTTCCGCCGCGCGTGGGATGTCCGGCTGCCGGGATGGGTTTTTGCGCCGCTGCGGCTCTTTCTGGCCGTCACATTCATCTACGCCGGCCTCCAGAAGCTGACCGACCCGCAGTTCTTCAATTCACATGCCACTCGCTATATTGGCAGGCAGATTCAGGGATTCGCGACTGGCTCGCCGATTCACGGATTGCTGGTGGGTGTCGCGCTGCCGCACGCCGCCTTCTGGGGTGGGGTCATCGCCTGGGGCGAGATCGCGATTGGCCTGGGGACGCTGGTGGGGCTGCTGTTGCGGCCTGCGGCATTCTTCGGGCTGCTGCTGAGCCTGCTGTTCTTCCTCTCGGCTTCCTGGCGCGTCTATCCCTATTTCTACGGCGCGGACATCGTGTTTGTATTCGCCTGGGCCACGTTGCTGCTGGCCGGGCCGCTGGCGGGTGGCCTGCCCGCGCTGGACCCCTGGCTGGCGCGCTGGATCGAGCCGCGCATGGCGCCTGCCTGGCGCGAGCGGGCGCGTGGGGCGCTGGCGCTGTTGCTGGGCGCGCCCGCTACGCGCGAGGAGGCGGGCGCCGAGGCGTCGCTGGAGGCCGAGCCAGGCGAGCGTGTCCCCGCCACCGCGCGGCCACGGATGACGGCGCGGGCGGCGCAGCGGGCACGCTATGCGCAGGCCGAGATCGGCAGGCGGCAGTTCGTGCGCGGGGCGCTGGTGGGCGGTGGCGTGATGCTGGTGGCGAGCTGGCTCTGGGGGGTGACGCATCCCGCGCCGGTTGCCAGTGGGAGCGGCGGCGCAGGGACGACGGGCGGCGCGCTCGCCAGCCCGACCGGCGGCGCGGGAAACGAGATCGCGCTGGCGAAAGATGTGCCAGTCAACTCCGCCGTCGCCTTCACCATCCCGTCGAACCAGGACCCTGGCATCCTCGTCCACCTCAACGACGGCAAGTTCGTCGCGTTCGATGCGGTGTGCACCCACGCGGGCTGCACGGTGCAGTATGACACGCCCAGCCAGATGCTCTATTGCCCGTGCCACGGCGCGGCGTTCGACCCCACGCATGGGGCTGAGGTGGTGCAAGGGCCAGCGCCAACGCCGCTGGCGCCCGTTTCGGTGAGTCTCGATCAGGCGAGCGGCGCCATCACGTTAAACTGATAGAGGGACGGCCGGACAGTGTTCCGGGCCAATTTGCGGCAAGACGCACGTCAGAAGGATAGATTCAGGCATGCCCGCCATTCATCCGGTCGAGTTCCACCCCATCATCGTGCATTTCCCCATTGCGCTTCTCATCCTCAGTGTCACCTTTGACTTTCTCGGCGTGTTTCTGCGGCGCTGGGGCCTGACCACCGCCGCGACCTGGCTGCTGCTGTTCGGGACGCCTAGCGCGGGCGTGGCCCTGCTCACAGGCTGGGTGAGCGAGCGCTATGTCGTCGGAGTGGGCGCGGGCGATTACCTGCTCAGCCTGCACAAGATCGTCGCCGTGCTGACCACTTGCCTCTTCAGCCTGCTGCTTGGCATGCGGCTGGTCTGGCTGGCTCCGCGCGGCTTCGAGTCGCTCAAGCGGCGCGGCGTGACGTCTGGCCTGATCGCCAGCGCC
>DASVWQ010000182.1:0-3843 GCA_036393135.1 Ktedonobacterales bacterium | reverse complement strand
TCGACCACGGCGGGATCTATCGCAGCGCGGATGACGGCGCAACCTGGGCGCCCAGTGCGACCGGCCTGCCGCCGAGCGCGACGCCTGTGGCCCTGCTGTGGGATGCTCCCGCACATCTCTGGCTGGCGGGGCTGATCGGTGGTGGCGTGACCCAGCTCTACGCCAGCGCCGACAATGGCCAGAGCTGGACGCCCCGCGTGACGGGTCTGCCATCAGGCGCGCAGGTCAACGCGCTGGCCATGCTGAGCGGCGCGCCCGCGCTCTTCGCGGCGACCACCAGCGGCCTCTACACCAGCGCCGACGACGGGCAGGCCTGGCGCAAGGTCGCGGGACTGCCCACTGGGAGCGCGCTGGCGCTGGCGACGCTGGCCGGACAGCCCACCTGGCTCTACGCTTCGGTCGGCGCGGGCGTCTATCGCTCGACCGATAGCGGCGCGACGTGGCAGGTGGTAGCGCCTGGCCTGACGAGCGACGCGCAGGGGCTGGCCGTGACGCGCGACTCGCACGGCGCGCCAGTGGTTTTCGTGGCGGCGGGGCAGATCGCCCGCTACCCGACCGGGGCGACATCCGTTGGCGGCGTCCCGACGACCCTGCTGCTGCTGTTCTTCATCCTGGCGCTGGTCGGTGGGGGCTATGTCATCATGCGGCGGATGCGGCGCTTCGGCTATGCGATGGGCGTCGAGCGCAACGAGTCGAATACCGGACGCGCCGCCGAAGCCGCCAACCGCTGGGCCGCCGAGCAGGCCGAGCGCAGCGCCACGCTCCAGGCCCGCCGCGCGCGTGAGGCCGCCAGCTCCATCTCCGCGCCCCCTCGCCCGGCCACTGGCACGCCCGCTGACCCCCGCAAGGCCGCCCAGAACGGTCACGGCAAGCGTAAACGCCACCGCTAGAGTCTGCCTAGTTCGATGACGGACAGTGAGTTATGGTGCGAGGCAGGTAGCGCGATGGGCAGCCCAGGATGCGGGGCGCCTCCTGATTGACCACCGTCTGATACACTGCCCTGGGTGATAGACGACGCGGCGCAGATTACTGCCATCCACCATGAACGATTGCGACTTTTCGCCGCGAAACGGGAACACAGCGGCTCTTACGGGAAGTAAGTCAGCATCGTGTCATTGACATACGGACGCGGATTGGCGACACCGCCCGCACTGATCTGCCATTCGGTCATGTTGAGTTGGCAAGTCCAGAACAGATACGGATTGTCCTGTATCGGATAGTGGGTGGCGACGGCAATTGGGATGCCATGCCAGAGAAATCGGAATACGAGTTGTTCTGATCGCTTTGCGAACTGATCACTTAGCCCATATTGCTGACAGGTCACTAGAGGTCTATGGCCTGGTGTGCTGGGGGGAGTGAAGGCGCTCGCATCCACCCAATCCGCTTCGGCGTGGGTGAGAGCGCGATAGGCAGCGTTGGCTTCGGCGGCGTTCGTGTCGAGATGGTCATACAGGAGGGCGTGCGATTCCGAGCCGCTAAAAGCCATGATTTCCATCGCATCTGGGGTGACAGTCCGTACTCCGATTTCCACCAGCGCCAGGAGAACGACGACGACCGCCACATACGGCATAAGACGACGACGCGCGCGTAGCCACGCAACGAGGCATGCGCGTCTGCTGTGAGAGACAACCGCCATGACGCCGCCTTTCCTCTTCAGAGAATCAGGGGAGACAAACACATGAGGCTCATACATCTTCATGTGCGAGCCTCATGCGTGGTCAATAGGTTGTGCTCGCGTGAGCCAACAGTAGTAGGCCCAACCGATCGAGTTGTCGTCGTTCGGGCTGTAATTATTGTCCGTGAAGATGCTAGAGACTGTAGCGATATAGTTCCCACTACAACTGCCGACCGTCTTGAACCAGTCATGCCAGCGATTGTCCATGCGATCCCAGCTCTGGAAGGTCTTGGCCTCGTACACCGCGATGCCGTCAAACGTCTGCGTGCTGAACTTGGCGAAATCGCCTCCGCCAGTATGTTCGACGATCTCGTCGGCAGATTCGTTAGCGAACCCCCAATTTGCGCCGTTCTGGAAGCTATTGGTGGAGAACCACTTATGGTGTGTGACATCACCAACCTCGGCGTAGGCGTTTGATCCATTGGAATTACCCCACTCCTCCGCATAGACGGTAATCCCGTAATTGCTGGAGCCCTCACCCCACGGATAGATGGGCGCATCTTCATGTTGGCCGTTCAGGTTTTCTACCCACAGCGAGTTAAGAGTTGGAAAGGTTCCAATTGGCCACATCCAGAGAGCCGGATTGGACCAAAGCATAGTCACGGTCATTGGTGTAGCCGCCCAATCCCATCCACGCACTCCACGCGCCCGACTTGGTATTGTCTCCCGATATGCCCTTGAGTGTCCATTGCGCATAGGTGTCGTCGTAGATGTAGGGATTGTTACTACCATTGGTGCAAGTCGGATCTTCCGATGATTCAACACATGGTTCGTCAGCGAAGTTGCCAGTCCATTGGAGTGAATTGCGGTGATGTCGTGTATACTCCAGAGTCCACGTTTTCGCTCGACATAGGTGCGGTACGGACGGCGGGAGCGGCTTGTACAGGGGCAGTGGGCGCGACAAGTGACGCAGTGAACGCGAGCATGGTGAGCGTCAAGATAACAATGCGAGTGGTATGTCGTGTGCGCCATCCGGTCAGTCGCATGCGAGTATGTCCTTCCGTATCTGTCCGCATGAGTATGCAGTTCAAGCTACAGTCAGTTGATAATACCTAGCGTCCGGGCACACTTTGTATACCACTTTGTCGCTAATCTGTCTATGAATACTCGCTGACATTCCATTAGAGCGCAAGGCCCTGCGGCGCCGCGCCCACCCGCCCGGCCACTGGCACGCCCGCTGACCCCCGCAAGGCCACCCAGAACGGCCACGGCAAGCGCAAGAAGCGGCGCTAGCGCAGCGCGGCCAGCCAGCGGGCAGTGGCGCGCGGCGAGCGCAGGTGGATGAACGTGGCTCCGGCGGTCGCGGCGTCGGTGGGGATCAGTGGGTACTCGCGGCGGTGCTTCGGCTGCGAGGTGAGCGCCCAGATGAAGAGTGAGTCGCGCGTGAAGAACTGCGGCCAGAGCCGCTCGCGGTTGCCATTCCATAGCTCAACCCGGAAAAGTCCGCGCCAGAGGGTGCGGCGAAACAGCCGCGCGAAGATGACCGACATGGAGTAGTCGAGCCAGACGAACGTTTCGGCGCGTGGCCAGGTGAGGTCGCGCGTCTGATGGTAGTTGCCGTCCACCACCCAGGCGTCTCCAGCGACAGCGGCGGCGGCGCGCGCGCGAACGGCCTCATTGGCGGCGGGGGTCCAGTTTGGCTCCCAGAAGATAGCATCCAGCTCGATGTGGGGCGCGCCGAGGCGCCGCGCCAACTCCGCCGCCAGGGTGGACTTTCCGGAGCCGGTGACCCCCAGCACGACGATGCGCCGCCCCAGCGCGGCCAGCGTTGCAGGCGGCGCGCTCTCCGCCGCTGTCGTCTCGCGCGTTGGCATGCTGGCTCCCTCCACCCACGCCGTGAATGACCAGCGCGAGCGGCGTAGTATACCACATCGCGAAGCGGGCGGCGTTGGCGGCGGTTCATGCGTCCGCCTCGCCCGCCGCATTGGCCCGCGCGTAGCCCTCGGCGAGGATGGCGCGCGCATCGGCGCTCCAGCCGTCGCTCGCGTGGGCCGTCAGCGTGTGCAGGTTCGCCGTGAGGTTGGCCCCCAACCCCAGCAGGCGCGCCCGCTCGTCGCCGCTCTGATCGTCGGTGATCCGCTGAGGCAGGTGGGTGGAGAGGTAGCGGTAGAGGTCGGCCAGCGCCCGCGCCGCCTCGCGTTCGGCCTGCTCAGTGGGCAGCGCCCGCA
>DASVWQ010000181.1:0-3960 GCA_036393135.1 Ktedonobacterales bacterium | reverse complement strand
CGCCACAGCGCCTGCCCCTCGGCCTCGGCGGCGCGCGCCTCCATCCCCAGCAGGCCGTACATTCGCGCGAACCAGGCGGCGTCTTCGGGTGGGACGGGGACAGGCGGCGTCTCGCTGGGCGGCGCCTCCCAGCCGAGCAGGGCGGAGGCGCGCTCGCAGGCGGTATGCAGCGCGCAGCGGGCGCACTTCGCGCCGCCCGGCGGCGCGGGAACGGCGCCGGTGGCATGTGTCAGGGCAAGCTGATTGCGCAGCTCCAGCACGCGGCGCAGGTCGCGCGCGGTGAAGGGGATCGTATGCCCCTCGGCCTGCCCCGACGTGCCGCTGTAGAGCAGCGTCGCGGCGGGCTTGCGCCGCTCCGGCGGCTGGCGCACGGTCAGCAGCGTCTGGTAGCCATAGACCTGCCAGCGATGCTCGCGTTTGGGCAGGTCCGTTCGCGCCTGCCCGGTCTTCAGTTCCAGCAGGGCGTCGCCGCCGACATCGCGCATGTAGACATCGAGGCGTCCCTTCAGCCCGACCTCCGGCGCCAGCAGGAAGGTCTCGGCGCGGATGTCGGGCGCGCTGGCCCAGAGGTTGGCGCGCTGGCTACCGTACCACTGCGCGAGCGCGGCCATGTGTGGCTCGGCCTCCGCGCGGATGACGTCGGCGTCGAGCTGGCGCAGCCCAATCTCGGCGGCCTGCCCGCGCAGCGCCTGCTCCAGCGGGGCGGCGACCTCAGCCTGCCCGGCCTTCAGCATCTCCTTGAAGGCGGTGTGGATGACCTGGCCCTTGATGGTGGCGGCATTGGGCGTGGATGGCGTCATGCGCCGCAGGGGGTACTGGCGGACGCAGTACTCGGCGTTGTTGATGTCGGTGATGTTGAGGAGCAGGTCCGGCTCCAGCGCCACCACGCTCTGCGCGTTCGTGTGGTAGCGGACGTAGGCGCCCGACGCGACTGGAGAGCCGCGCCAGAGATGGTAGACGCGCAGCCGCAGCCCCCGCAGGCGCTCCAGCTCCAGGGCGGCCAGCGCAGCAACCAGCGGGCGGGCGTGGTCGTTGAGCGCGATGACGGCCAACTCCCCTGACGCCAGCCGCAGCTTCGCGGCGGGGATCGGCTGTCCGCCCAGCCGCTCCGTAACGCCCTCCAGCATCCCCTCCAGCGCGGCGACCTCGCAGACGCGGGTATCGAGCTGGCAGACAAAGCAATGGACGTTGGCGCCATTCTCCACATCATCGGCGGCCACATCGCCCGCGATCTCCTCGGCGACATCAGGCGCGACGGTGGTTGCGGCGTCAGGTTGGGCGGCGGCGCGCTCCAGGGGATCAGGCATGCGCGCTCCTCCATCCGCTCACGACCAACGCCCGCGTCTCGCAGTCTAGCCGCCAGGTCGCCCGCGCGTCAAGCGGCGCCCGCTCCTATGGATGGAGGCGAGCGATTTGCTATGATAGAGCAGCGCCAGCCCGCGCCGCGCTGGACTATTCTGGAGACACACGATGGACGAGGCAAAGCTGTTACCCGCCGTTGAAGTGGCACTCGCGCGCTACCACATCGCGTACACCGCGCTGGCCTGCCTGCCGGAGCTGGCCGACACCGCCGCCTTCTGCGAGCAATATCATGTCGCGCTGGAGCAGGCCGCGAACACGATTCTGGTGGCCTCGCGCAAGGTTGAGCCAACACGCTACGCGCTCTGCGTGGCGCTGGCGACGACCCGCCTGGATGTCAACCGCAAGGTCTGCGAATTGCTGGACGTGAAGAAGGCTTCGTTCGCCGACGCCGAGACGACGATCAGCCATACGGGCATGCTCATTGGCGGGGTCACGCCGATGGGCGTCGAGGATACACCAATCTACGTCGATAGCGCGGTGATGGCCCAGCCGGAGGTGGTCATGGGCGGCGGCAACCGCTCGAGCAAGCTGCTCCTCGACCCGCGCGAGCTGCTGAAGCTGCCCCACCTGACCGTCATCGCGGGGCTGGCCACGCCACGGGAATAGCGGCGTCATCCTGGCGCCAGGGTCACGCTCACGCTGCCCGCTCTTTCTCACCCACCGTGATGTCATACTTGATGATTTCTGGCGCGAAGGTGGTCTTGATACGCTCCAGCATCCGCGCCCGTCGTCTGCGCCAGGCCCACAGGAAGAGCCAGTCAAGCGGTACGACCATCACGACGCCTTCAGGCGCGGAGTACCAGATCACGTTGAATTGTTGCAGCGCGGACGGATCCCGTTCAGGATCGCGCGCCCAAACAGCGAGATAATAGGACTTGATACGATGTGAGTCGCGCCGCGCCTCTATGTCCAAGCGCGCAATCTCATCCCACGGCACAGTTGTGTGGCGCCACGGCCTGGCTGGCGAATAGTAGGTGGCGCCACGGTCATTGATCTCCAGAATGGGTGTCCGCAGCAGGATCGTGATGAACAGCCACAGGAGTACGGCGAGCGCAAACAGCGCGAACAAGCCCCCTAGCAGCCAGGCGAATAACTGAAGCGCCCCTGTTTCTCGCCCCATCCAGCAAACCGCCGCCATACCAGCGAATATGGCGAACAGGAGGATGATCTTCGGGATGCTCGCATAATAGCGAAGTGTGCGCATTGGAGACATGATTACTCCCTCGCCGGACGTTCACAGGAATAGCTGGATTCGTTCGCAAGCATACAGAAAGGTCGCGCCCGGCGCAACCGTCGGGCGCCGCGTGGAGCGCGCGAAGCATGCCCGGTTTGATTGCGCTGTGATGCGCGGCGAGTGGCCGAGAGCGCGCTGTGAGGAATGCGCGCTATCCTGCGGTCGGGAACCGGCGTCGGCAGGAAGGAGGCTCGCGCGCCATGCGTACAACCACAGATCTGCTCTCCATGAAGGGGCGGCGTGTCCTCATCACCGGCGCCGCGGCGGGCATCGGCAAGGCGCTGGCCCACCGCTTCGCCGACGCGGGCGCCGAGCTTGTCCTTCTGGACATCAATGCGGATAGCTTGCGGCAGACGGTGGAGGACCTGGGCAATACCTGCCAGCCCGTGACGGCGCAGGTCGTGGACCTCTCGGACAGGGCGCAGATTGACGCTTTCTGGAGCGGTCCTGACGTGGCCGTTCCAGACACGCTGATCAATAACGCAGGCTCCTACCGGATGCGCGACTTCTTCGAGATCGATGGGAGCTACCTGGACACCATCCTGGCCCTCAATCTTGAGTCGGCCCTCTGGATGTGCCAGAGGTTCATTGCCCGGCGCAAGAAGCAGGGAGGCGTGATCGTCAATATCTCGTCAGTCGAAGCCATCGTGCCGTTCCGGGACGATCTGATCCCGTATGGCATGAGCAAGGCGGGTGTCCTGGCGCTGACTCGCTCGCTGGCGCATGCCTTTGGTCGTAGCGGCTTCCGGGTGAATGCCCTGCTGCCCGGAGCGATCAGGACACCGGGGACCGAGCGACTCAAGAAGGCCGCCGTGCAGCGTCTCAATGTAGACCTGATGAAGACGGGCTATGAGTTTAGCGCCCGCCTCTCGCTGGGCCGTTGGGGCCTGCCAGATGAAGTGGCGACGGTCGCGCTGTTCCTCGCGTCCGACCTCGCGTCCTATGTACAGGGCGCGGCCATCCCGGTTGACGGCGGCTTCCTGTCGTCGTAGCGCGCATCTCCCGTTGTGGGGCGCCGGGCTGCGCGGCTCAGCCAGCGGCGCCGCCCCTGCCGCCCTCCACGCTGTCAGCGCCGCGCAGGCGCTACCTCAGGCGCTGGCGTCTCCTCTGCGAGGCGCTCGGCCACCTGACGCGCGCAGACCAGCGCCGTCGGCACACCCGTGCCGGGGTGGGTGCTGGCGCCAACGAAGTAGAGGTTGTGGTAGACGGGATGGCGGTTGTGGGGCCGCAGGTAGCCGAGCTGGGTCAGCGTGTGGGCCAGGCCGTGGGTGGCGCCTTTCGCCAGGTTGTAGCGTTTGCGCCACGAGAGCGGCACATAGTTGACCTCGAACTTCAGATGCTCGCGCAGGTCGGTGACACCCAGT